>DASUTC010000158.1 GCA_036374795.1 Herpetosiphonaceae bacterium | reverse complement strand
CTCGCCGCGCTTGACCACCAGCGCCCCAATGCCGGTCGTCAGCAGGCGCTCGATCGCCCGATCGAGATCGTCGGCGCTGCCAGCGGCGCGAACCTCCTCCTCGGTGCCGACGGCCAGATCTGCCAGCCGCAGCAGCGACCGCAGCGTCGGGCCAAAGGCGCGCGTGTCGTGCCACAGCTCGGCACGATAGTCGAGGTCGACAAAGATCGTGGTTTCGGCCTGCCGCGCCTGCTCGGCGGCGAAAAAGGTCGCGCTGCGGCTGGGCTCGGCGCTGAGGCCCGTGCCGGTCAGGAAGACGCAGCGGCTATCGGCGATCGGCGCGGCCTGCGCGTCGTCGATCGTCAGCATGATGTCGGCGCAGTTGTCGCGGTAGAACGTGAGCGGAAAGCGATCCGGCGGCTGGATCGCCAGGATCACCGCGCTGGTGCGCCGCCCCGCTTTGCGCGGAATAAAGCTGGTGACGACGCGCTCGCGCTCCAAAAAGGCCAGCACGAACTCGCCGACCTGATCGTCGCCGACCGCCGTCAGCAGTGCCGAGCGCAGCCCAAGGCGGCGCGTCCCGACGCTGACGTTGGTCGGAGAGCCGCCGACGTAGGCGTCGAAGCTGCGTACGTCGGTCATCGGCGCGCCGATCTCGTGGGCGTAGAGGTCGATCGAGCTGCGTCCGATCGCCAGCACGTCATAGGTTCGATCGCGGGGTGGCATAGATCCTCGTATCTATATGGCGGGCGTGATAGATCGTTACACCATCATCGGGATCGGTTCGTAGGGGCGAGGCGATGTCTCGCCCTGGGCAACCTGCCGGGTCGTCCCTACGCCGTATCCGCAATAATTTCTTAAACACCATCACCACGCCCTGGGCACGGCAAGCCGCGTCCTACAACTTGCACAACGTTCTACTTGGCGTACTGCTCCGCGTTGTCCCTGGTGACGACGGTTGTGCCGGTGTCGATGCGTGACTCGACCTGCTCGCCACGGATCGCTTTGAGCGCGCTCTCGACGCCGAACTTGCCCATGTTGCTTGGGCTTTGCGCGATCGAGGCATTCATCTCGCCGCCCAGGATGCTCTGCGCGGCGTCGGGGTTGGCGTCGAAGCCGACGATCACGATGCCCTCAAGCTTGCCGCTGGCTTTGGCCGCCTCCGTCGCGCCGAGCGCCATCAGGTCATTCGAGGCAAAGACCGCCTCAAGATCGGAGTTGCCGGTCAGGATGTCCTCCATCACTTGCTGCCCCTTGGCGCGATCCGAGTCGGCGGGCAGCTCGGCGACGACCGTCGCGCCGCACGCCTCAAGCGCCTCTTTGGCCCCGCCGATGCGATCGATGTGCGTCTGCTGGCTCATCACCCCAGTGATCAGCGCGACTTTCTTGGAGCCTTTGAGCTGCTTGCAGATATGCTCGCCCGCCAGCTTGCCGCCCGCGCGGTTGTCGGTGCCGATAAAGGTCAGCTTGCCCTCCCACGGCGCGTCCGTATCCACGAACAGCACGGGAATCCCTTTGGCCTTCGCTTTGTCGAAAGTAGCGTTGAGCGCCTGCTGGTCCGTCGGCGCGACCACAATCGCCTGCACGCCCGCCGTAAGCTGATCCTCGATCTGGCTGATCTGCGTCTGCACATCGGTTTCTGCCGGTGGCGCGAGCACGGTCAGCGCGACGTTGTTGGCTGCTGCGGCGTCTTTCGCGCCCTGCTCGACCGCCGCCCAGAAGGGATTGCCGCCGCCCGGACCTTTCATGCTCAGCAGGATCTTGGCTCCTGCTGCGCTGCCGCCCGCCGTGGTTGTCGCCTGGCCGCTCGTGCCGCCGGTGCCTGCCGGAGCGCCGCAGCCTACCAGCGCGACGAGCGCGCCGCCAATCATCATCGATCGTAGCCATCTATGCATAGCGTCCTCCTTGCTAGAAAACAAGAGAACAAGAGAACAAAATTAAGCACAGACGCCCCTTGTTCCCTTGTTCCTTTGTTCCTTTGTTCCTTTCGTTATTTCCTCGCAAACCGCTGCCGCAGCACATCGCCGTAGACCGCCGCGACGATCACCACGCCGATCAACACCTGCTGCCAGAAGACGCTGATGTTGAGCAGGTTCAGGCCATTGCGCAGCAGCCCGATGATCAGCACCCCCGACAGCACGCCCAGCACGCTGCCGCGCCCGCCGAAGAAGCTGGCCCCGCCGATGATTACAGCGGCGATCGCGTACAGCTCGTCGCCGATGCCCGCGTTGGGATAGCCGGAGTTGGTGCGGCCCGCCAGGATCAGCCCCGCCAGCCCGGCCAGCAGCCCTGAGGCGCAGTAAACCACCAGCAGCACGCGATCGACGTTGATCCCGGCGTAGAGCGCCGCCTGGGGATTGCCCCCGACCGCGTAGATGTGCCGTCCCGTGCGGGTACGGTTCAGAAACAGCGCCGCCAGCCCGTACAGCGCGAAGACAAGCAGGATCGCCACCGGCGCGACGATCGTGTCGTCGCCCAGGCGCACGAGGCGCAGATCGCCCGCGCCGAACCAGCGCACCGGCTCCGGCAGGCCGGAGATCGGCACGCCGCCCGTGACCAGATTGGTCGCGCCGCGCGCGATGTACTGCGTGCCGAGCGTCATAATGAACGGATGCGGCAGCCGCAGCCAGGTCAGGCCCAGGCCGTTGAGCGCGCCGACGCCCAGCCCGACCAGCAGCGGGATCAGCAGCAGCACGATCGTCGGAAGCCCGGCTTGCGCGCCGAGCGCCAGCGTGACCATGCTGAGCGCCATCACCGAGCCGACCGACAGATCGATGCCCGCCGTCAGCACGACGAAGAACTGGCCCAGCGCCAGCAGCGCGATGAACGGCACCTGCCGCCCGATGTTGGCGAAGTTCTCGGCGGTGGGAAACGTCGCCGGACGCAGCATCGAAAGGCCAAGCACCATCAGCAGCAGCACCAGCACGATGCCGAAGCGATCGATGAGCTGCAACATCTGGAGCCGCGCCTGCTGCGCGCGCGCCGCGTTAGCCTGCGTCTGCTGCATGATCCTGCTCCATATGCTGCCCTGGCTGCAAGCCCATGATCCAGCCGACCACGTCGTCGGGCTGGACCGCGCCGATCGGCGCTTCAGCGAAGTTGCGCCCGTGGTACAGCGCCATCACCCGATCGCACACGTAAAAGATGTCGTCCATGCGGTGGCTGATCAGGATCACCGCGACGCTGTGCTCCTTGAGCGAGCGGATCAGATCGAGCACTTTGCGCACCTCTTTGATCGCCAGCGCGGCGGTCGGCTCGTCCATGATCACCACACGGGTATTGAACGCCGTCGCTCGCGCGATTGCCACCGCCTGCCGCTGCCCGCCCGAAAGCTGCTCGGTGCGCTGCTCGATATGCTTGACCGTGATGTGCAGCCGGTCCAGGTGCTCGCGCGTCTGCTGGAGCATCGCCGGACGATCGATCAGCCGGATCAGGCCGCCCAGGTAGCTCCTGACCGGCTCGCGGCCCAGAAAGATGTTCTCGGCGATCGTCATGTTGCCCGCCAGACCCAGGTCTTGATAGACCATCTCGATCCCGCGTCGCCGCGAGTCGCCTGGACTGGCGAAGCGCACGGCCTGGCCCTGCCACAGGATCTCGCCCGCGTCGTGCTGGTAGACGCCGCTGAGCACTTTCATCAGCGTGGACTTGCCCGCGCCGTTGTCGCCGACGACGCCCAGCACCTCGCCCTCGTGCAGCGCCAGATTGACGTGATCCAGCGCCGTGACCGCGCCGAAATATTTGCAGATGCCGCGCATTTCGATCAAGGCTGCGCTCACGTTGGCTGCTCCTCTATCGATCCAGCGGATACAGCGGCACGCGCGGATCGCGTCCGGCGTAGCTCGCTTTGATCCAGGCGTGCTCAGGATCGTCGCTGTTGGCGAGCGACTGTGCCGATCCCGCCAGGATGTTGAGGTAGTAGGCGTGCGCGCCCGGCGCGGCCACAACCGGATGGTAGCCGTGCGGCACCAGCACCAGATCGTTCGATCGGCAGAGCAGCAGCGCGTCGGTCGAGCGATCGTCGGTGTAGATCCGCTGGTAGCCGTAGCCGGTCGGGCGGCTGAATTTGTAGAAATAGATCTCTTCCAGATCGGCCTCCAGCACGTTTCCAGCCCCGTCGGTGCGATGTACGTCGTGCTTGTGCGGCGGGTAGCTCGACCAGTTGCCGCTCGGCGTGTAGACCTCGACGACGACGAGGCGCTGGCAGGCAAAGCCCGGCGATATGATGTTGTTGATCTGGCGGGTCGCGTTGTCGCCGCCGCGAATCTCGACCTCGACCTCGGCAGGCGTGATCAGCTTCGGCTCGTAGTCCTGCTCCGCCGCGCACCAGCCCAGCGCGATCTCACAGTCAGTCGCGGCGGCGATCGTCAGCTCGGTCTGGCGGGGCAGGTAGAGCGCATGCGGCAGCCCGTCGAAAACGTTTGCGCGCCGCCCGATGCCCTGCCACTCGCCCCGATTCGACAGTACCGAGCAGACGCCGCCGAGCAGCACCAGCGCCAGCTCGCTATCGCCCGTGTTCCAGGCAAGCGTCTGCTGCGCGGCCAGCGATCGGGCCTGAAAGTGCAGCAGATCCCAGCCCGCCGTGGCCGGATCGACCGCGACGATCGTGTCGCTGCCGGGCGTGGGATGAACGATCAGATTGGACGGGGTATAGCTCATCGTCTCTCCTTGCTACGCCGTATCTTTGGGCCGCCCCGCCGACATGCGCACGACCAGATCGCCGTACAGCAGCACGGGCGCGACGCTATCCGTCGCTCGATCCAGCAGCCGGAGCATCATCTCCGCCGCCCGGTAGCCGAGCGCGTGCTTGGGCTGCGCGAAGGTCGTCAGGGGTGGGTCGATATACGCCGCCATGTCGATGTCGTCAAAGCCAACCAGCGAGATGTCGCCGGGCACGTGCAATCCTGCCAGCTTGAGCGCTCGCAGCGCGCCGATCGCCAGCAGATCGTTATAGCAGCAGATCGCGGTCGGTCGCTCATCGGGCGCTTGCTCCAGCCAGGGCCGGATCGCCTCGGCGCTGGCATCGGCCCGGCCCGTGTGGGCCTGCTGCACGTCGGTTGATCCGACAGACAAGCCCGCCGCACTCAGCGCCGCGTGATAGCCCACCAGCCGGTCGGCGTTGGCGCTGCCGCCGCGCTCGTTGCCCAGGTAGCCGATCCGCCGGTGCCCCAGGCCGATCAGATGCTCGACGCACGCGCTCGCGGCGCGGCGGTCGTCGTGGGCCACAGCGTAGGCATACTGGCCCTCGCCCTGGTTGTTGATCAGCACGATCGGCACGCGCTGCTCGGCGATCAGCGTGCGGTATAGCCCGCCCAGCCGCGACGAGCAGATCAGGATGCCGTCCACGCGCTGCTCCCGAAACGAGCGCACGATCGCCGCCTCGCGCTCCCGATCGACGTTGGTCGCCGCGACGAACAGGCTGTAGCTCGCGGGCAAGACCTTGTCCTGCACGCCGTGGATCACCTCGGTGAGGAACGGATCGGTGATGTGCGAGACGACCAGGCCCAGCGTGTGGGTGCGCCGCGTCTTGAGTCCCCGCCCGATCCGGCTCGGCGTGTAGCCCAGCTCCTCGGCGATTGCCTGGATGCGCGCGGTGGTTTCGGGCCGTACCCGTGGATCGCCGCGCAGCGCACGCGAGACGGTGGAGTGCGTCACTCCCGCCTGCCGCGCGATTGTTTTGATCGTCGGGGCCATACCGCTCCTGCCGCTGATGCACACGTGTGCATTATGCTAGAGCAAGGTGTGGGGTTGTGTCAAGTTGGGGTGGCCCTCACCCCCGGCGCTACCGCGCTACCCCCCTCTCCAGGCCCAAAGGGCGCCCCCCTTGGCATAGCAGAGGGGGGATCGGTGCCGTTCGTGATTCGTGGATTCGACCAGCGCACCGATCTCGTTCCCTCCAAAACGAGAGTTGAGGATGATCGATACCAATCGAATAACATCCGCTTCCTTCCCCTCTCCTATCGCAATGGGAGAGGGGTGCTGCGCCGCGCGCAGCGGGATGAGGGCCTCCGCTTACCCGCCCTCACGCATAGATCCGCACCGCTGTGACTCGCCCCACCATCCCGATTGCTTGCCCGCATGTGGTATGATCGCGCAGGCGAGTGGCCGGGACGCCGCTCGTACGCTCTACCGCCCTGCACATGTGCCGGATCTCAGGCGCGATCGAGATCGAGGCATTGAGCCAGGAACCTGCAAGCTCGTGGCTGATGCTCACAGAGGTTGTTGTATGAACGTTGAGCAGATTCTCAAAGACGTACAGACCGCCGAAGTCCGCCTGGTGCGCTTCCTCTACTGCGATAACGGCGGCATTATTCGCGGCAAGACGACATCCGCCGCCCGTCTCGCGGATCGCTGCGCCGACGGGATCGGGCTGACGAAGGCGATGATGGCGATGAATGCCTTTGATCGGTTGCAGACCGTGGAGGGAACCGGCGCGGTGGGCGAGGTTCGGCTGGTGCCCGACGTACAGAGCTTCACGGTGCTGCCGTACGCGCCGCACAGCGCCGTGATGTACTGCGATCAGCTTGAGCAGGATCGCACGCCGTGGGCCGCGTGTCCCCGCTCGTTCTTACGGCGAATGGAGGCGCGCCTTGCCGGCTATGGCTGGCACTTGCAGGCGTCGTTTGAGGCTGAGTTCTCGCTCTGTCGGCGGGAGGGCGATGGATATGTGCCATTCGACGAGACGCTATGCTTCAGCTCGATCGCGATGGCGCTGGCCGGGCCGTTCGCCGACGATCTGGTTGCGGCGCTGGAGGCGCAGGGCCTGCCTGTGGAGCAGTACTATCCTGAGCTTGGTCACGGCCAGCACGAGATCTCGATCCGCCACAGCCGTGCGCTGTCCGCCGCCGATAACCATCTGAAGCTGCGCGAAACGATCCGCTCGGTCGCGCTGAATCACGGCCTGTACGCCTCGCTTGCGCCGAAGCCTTTTCCGCAGCAGGCAGGCAACGGCGGCCACATCCACTTCAGCCTGTGGGACGAGTCGGGACGCAATGTGTTCTACGATCCCCAGGCGGCGCGCGGCCTCTCCGATACGGCGCGGCACTTTATCGGCGGCGTGTTGACGCATCTGCCCGCGCTGGTCGCCGTGACCTGTCCCAGCGTTAATTCTTACCGCAGGTTGCAGCCCCAGTCGTGGAGCAGCGCGTATGCGGTCTATGGCTACGATAACCGCGAGGCCGCGATTCGCATCGCCTCGCCCTTCTGGAGCGACGCTCACGGCACGACCAATCTTGAGCTTAAGGCGGCGGATAGTAGCTGCAATCCCTATCTCGCGCTGGGCTGCCTGATCGCCGCTGGTCTGGATGGCGTCGAGCGGCAGCTCGATCCGGGCGCTGAGGTGCTGGTCGATCCCGGCGCGCTGACCGACGCTGAGCGCCAGGAGCGCAAGATCCGGCGATTGCCGAGCAGCCTGTCGACGGCGCTGGACGAGTTTGAAGACGATCGGGTGCTGTGCGACAACATGGGCGATCTGCTGACGCGCACCTTTGTTGCGGTTCGGCGGTCGGAGGCGGAGATGTTTGCAGGAGAGGCTACGGATGACGAGTTCAGCCAGCATTTCTTCAAGTACTGATCCGCTCGATCTGGCCGCGATTCCGCTGCTCGACCATCATGCCCACGCGGTTCGGCGCGACCAGTCATCCGTCGATCCGGCGCTCGTTCGGCGCTCATTCAGCGAAAGCACCGATCCGGTCATGGACACGCATCTGGCGACGACGATCGTCTACCGGCGGGCGATCCGCGATCTGGCTGCATTCTTGGGCTGTGAGCCAACAGAAGCAGCGGTGCTGGCTGCGCGGTCGGCGCTCCCCTTCGCCGATCTGATGCGCCGCTGCTTTGCCGCCGCCAATATCAAGACGCTGCTGCTGGACAGCGGCTTTCAGGCGGCGCTCACGCTGGATCTTGGCGAGATGGCGGCGCTATCTTGCGTGCCCGTCTTACACGTGCTGCGGCTGGAAACCTACGTCGAGGAGCTGATCGGCCAGATTCACTCGTTGAGCCAGCTTGAGGAGGCGCTGCGGCTGCGGATTCGTGAGGCGCGGGCGCATGGCACCGTGGCGCTCAAAAGTATCGCCGCCTACCGTGGCGGCTTGCAGGTCGAGCCGCGCAGCGCTGTCGAGGCTGGCGCTACGCTCTCCGAGCTGCGGACGTTATGGGAGCAGACCGGAGCGATTCGTCTAACGCAGCGCCCGCTCATCGAATATCTGCTGTATGTCGCGCTCGAAGAGGCGGCGGCGATCGAGCTGCCGGTGCAGTTTCATGTGGCCTTCGGCGACGACGATGCCGATCTTCGTCTGGCGAATCCGCTTCATTTGCGCCCATTGCTTCACGATCGGCGGCTGCGCGGCGCGCCGATCGTGCTGCTTCACTGCTACCCCTATGTTCGTGAGGCCGGCTATCTTGCCAGCCTCTATGCGAACGTGTATGTCGACGTGTCGCTGAGCGTGCCGTTGACGGGCGCGGGCAGCCGCGCGCGCTTCGCCGAGGCGCTCGAGCTCGCGCCGACCACCAAGGTGCTCTTTGCGACCGATGCCCATTCGATCCCCGAACTGTTCTACATCGCGGCGCTGCATGGACGCCATGCGCTGGCTCACTGCCTGAGCGAGCTGATCGCGCTCGATTACCTGACGAGCGCCGAGGCGGAAGCTATCGCGCAGCAGATTTTGTGGCAGAACGCCAGCCGCCTGTACGGGGTTGCGATCGAGTAGGCGCAGGTCGCGACGGCTGTTCTGCGTGGCGCATGAGACAGCGAATCCTTCTCCCTCTTGACAAGCCTTCTCGGCGGGTATAGTATTTTTGCTAGATTGTTGACTAGTCAACAAAGTGTTTCGAGATGCAGGCCCTCACCCCCGGCCTGACGGCCTTCGGAGATCATCCATGCTACACACATACGGACGACGGAGTCGGGTGCTGGCGCTGGTGGTGCTGGTGGCGCTGCTGCTGTCGAGTCTGCCCGGCGTCACAACGCAGGCGGCGGGTAGTCCGGCCACAGCCACGGCGCGGACGCAGCAGAGCACGATCCTGGCGGCAGGTGCGGTGCGCCTCGACTTTACAGTCGACGGGTTCGTGACCGCTCCCGGCCAGGACATCTACGTCGTCGGCAGCGTGGCCGAGCTTGGAAGCTGGAGTCCGACCAGCGCGGTCAAGCTGACGTGGATCGACAGCGACACCTGGAGCGGCTTCGTGGACTTCGGCGCGAGCGCGGGCCAGACGATCCAGTACAAGTACATCGTACGCCAGGGCACCAGCACGACCTGGGAGAACATCGCCAATCGCAGCCTCACGGTGCCCAGCGCGGGCTCGACCAGCGTCCACAACGTGTGGAATCAGGCCGCGAGCACGCCGCCGCTGCCGCCGCTGGGCGCGCATATCGTTACCGGCGGCGTGAAGTTCACGATCTTCTCGCAGAACGCCACGCGCGCCGAGCTATCGATCTTCTCGTCGGCGACAGCCTCGACGCCCAGCAGCACGCATCTGCTGACCAGGGACAGCGCGACCAACGTCTGGAGCGTGACGGTGCCGAACATCGGCGCGGGCACCTATTACGGCTATCGGCTGTGGGGGCCGAACTGGCAGTACATGGCGGGCTGGCGACCGGGCACGCCCAAGGCCAGCGACACCGGCTTTCGCGCGCATGTCGATACGGCGGGCAATCGCTTCAACCCCAACAAGCTGCTGACCGATCCCTACGCGCGGGCGGTGTCCGGCGAGGTGACGCGCGTCACAACCGGCACGGGAACGCACTACGCGACCGGCTACCTGGGCGGCAACGACACCTATGCCTTCGTCGATAGCGCGCCCGTCGCGCCGAAGTCGATCGTGGTCGATCCCACCTTCGACTGGACCGGCGATGCGAAGCCGAACAAGCCGATGAAAGACTCGGTGATCTACGAGGTCCATCTGCGCGGCTATACCCGCAACGACACCATCATGACCACCTCGATGCGCGGCACGTACAGCGGCTTCTCGGCCAAGGCGGCGCATCTCAAAGAGCTGGGCGTGACGGCGGTCGAGCTGCTGCCGGTCCACGAGTTTCCGCAGTTTGACGATCCGCTGCCGGGCGAAACCGCCGACCGGATCGGCTACTGGGGCTACATCACCTCACAGTTCTTCGCGCCCAACCGCGAATACCTCTGCACCGACATGAGCGCCTGCTCGTATGTGTCGGGCCAGCAGGTCAGCGCCTTCAAGCAGATGGTCAAAGCGCTCCACGGGCAGGGCATCGAGGTCTGGCTGGATGTGGTCTACAATCATACCGCCGAGGTCGGCGTCAACACCGATAGCAGCGTCAAGTACTACAACCTGCGCGGCATCGACAACCAGAACTACTACACGCTCGGCGATACCAGGAGCACCTACTTCGATACGACGGGCGTCGGCAACAACGTCAACGGCAGCCGTCCGGCGGCGCGCAGGCTGATCATCGACAGCCTCAAGTACTGGATCGACGAGATGCACGTCGACGGCTTTCGCTTCGATCTGGCCTACGAGCTGGGCCGCGAAGGCAACGACGGACGCGATTTCAATCCCAACGCGCAGCTGCTCCGCGACATCGCCGCGCTCGGCAAAACACGCGGCGTCAAGATGGTCGCGGAGGCCTGGGACACGCAGGGCTATGGCGTCGGGCAGTTCCCCGACGGCTGGCACGAGTGGAACGGCAAAATGCGCGACACGACCCGCCGCTTCGTCAAGAGCAACGCCGATCAGGTCGGCAGGCTGGGCACGGCGATCACCGCCAATGAGGTCGGCTTCGGCACGCCGCCGGAGAGCGTCAACTTTGTCACCGCTCACGACGGCTTTACGCTCAACGATCTCGTCTCGTACAACACCAAGCAGAACGGCACCGGCCCGTGCAATCCCACGGGATCCGATCCCAACAGCGGCAGCAACGACAACGATAGCTGGGACAGCGGCGGCGACGAGACGCTGCGGCGGCGGCAGATCCGCAACTTCGCGGCGCATCTGATGGTCGATCAGGGCGTGCCGATGATCGTCGCGGGCGATGAGTTCCGCCAGACGCAGTACGGCAACAACAACGCCTACATGGCCGACAACACCTGCGGCTGGCTCAACTGGCAGAACAAGACCACCCACGCCAGCACCTTCCAGTTCTTCCGCAAGCTGATCGCCTTCCGCAAGGCGCATCCCGCGCTGCGCCGCAGCGTGCGCTTCGGCGAAACCGATAGCGACGGCGACGGCTACCGCGATCTGAAATGGCACGGCGTCTGGCCCGACTCGCCCGACTGGACCTCGACCTCGCGCACGCTGGCCTTCCTGCTCGACGGATCGGCGTCCGAGACGAAAGGCAGCGCCGACGCGCCCGACATCTATGTCGCGCACAACGCCTACTGGCAGGATCTGACCTTCAACCTGCCGACCGCGCCCAACGGCAAGCAGTGGTACATCCTCGCTGATACAGCGTCCTGGGGCGAGAGCTACGGCAACATCTACTACGATCCGGCGATCGCCGACTGGAACCAGCAGCGGCTGCCGAGGGTGCCGGGTACCAGCTACGGCGTGCAGGCGCGCTCGACGATCATCCTGCTGGCGCGGCCCAGCGGCGCGGCGGTGCCGTAGGCGGGCTCGACCGAATTGCGATCATAACGGGGATGTTCGTCACAACAGGGCGGGTACAGATGGTACCCGCCCTGCGCGATTCGTTGGCCGCCTCAAGGATCTCCCTGGACCGCGTACAGCCTGTCAAGCTGCTCGTACCAGGGCCGCACCCAGCGATCGACCACCTGCCGAATCTCGTCGGATGCGGCCTGCCGCTTGGCCTGCGCGTCCTGCTCGAAGGGCTGCCTGGGACTTTTAGCGTTGAACTGCGCCACGTGTTGCATCTGCTCGATGTCGAGCGTGCTGTGCTCGATGCGGAAGAAGTCCAGCAGCGTATCCCAGACGGCATCCGGCAGCCGCCGGTACGGTATCACAAGGCGCTGGTCGCGCGGCATCTCGACGGCGGCGCGACAGATGCTTGCCAGCACGCGCGATCGGTACTCGATCTGCGGCATCTGCACTGCCGTCTCCAGGTCCAGGCCGAAGACACGCGGATCGACCAGCCCCGGTACCATCTGGCTGCCCGGCATGCGCGCGTGCGAAACGAGCACCTCGATCGGATCGCGATACACGAAGATCCAGGGCACGGTCGGAAACGCCCGCCGGATCAGCGGCAGATCCAGCGCGTGCCAGCTATCGAACTTGATGAAGTAGCGGCGCTCCTCAGCCGATCGCCGCCGACCATACGCGCCGACGATCCAGCGCAGCCAGGCGATCCGCTGCTGATCGGAGATCGTGGGATCGTGCAGGTTGGCGCGCAGCACGCCGTCGATCGGCCCGGCCTCCGCGATCACGATATGCTGGGGCAGCGCCGCGAGCATCTGGGCTACCAGCGTCGAGCCGCAGCGCGACATATGAAAGATAAACCCGGTCGGCGGCAGGCCGGGCGAGCGCGCCAGCAGCTCCCCCAGCGCGTCGAGCGGCGTCTGGTGGCGAAACAGAACGTTGAACGGATGGCGCAGGCACGCATCGATGCTCTGATCGAAAAACGGCTCGGTCAGACGACGCGCGCCAAGGTAGCACCAGTCGAGCATCGGCTGCTGGCGCTGCCAGTAGAGGCGGATCGGCACCCATCGGTCGAGCGCAGGCAGCGTCATCGTGTGCTCCCGCGCTGAGTCCAGGCTCGCCGGGCAACCGCAAGCGCCGCTTCGATCTCGTCGGCGTTGAACTCGTAGCCCAGCTCCGCACCAAGCTGAAGCATCCGGGCGATGAAAGCCGGTTTATCGGGTGTTTCGCGCAGCTGCGCTTGCAGCGCGGGATCGGCGAGGACGCGCTGGCGGAATTGTTCGAGGCTGGCTTGAGACATAGCGTATCCACAGGCTCATCGGCTGATCGTGCGGCGGTGAGCGTAGCATGTCGCTGGCCGATGCGCAAGTCTCAGGCGAAGCGATGGGCGCTGGCCCGGATGCGGCTGGTGCAGCCCTGTTTGTAGGAGGCCCACGGCAGGCTGACGATCGTCGGTGGGAGCACCTGCGGCTGTCCTGAGGTCGCGGCGCTGATCGCGCTCTGCATCAGCGCGATCGTGCCCAGATTATCGCGGCCTGAGCACTCCGGCGGCTGTCCCGTGCGGATCGCGCTGGTGAACGCGGCCAGACATGCGGCGCGACCGCGCAGGCGCAGCTTGGGCAGGACCACGCGCCGCGCTGGCTGGCCCCGCTGCCGGACGATCACCAGATCGGCGTTCGTATTGCTGCCGTTGCGGCTGGTCCAGACAATCTCGCCGCCGGTACACTCCATGCGCCAGATCCCGGCCCACGGCGTCGGCAGCGCGTGGCTGGCCCAGCTTCCGCGATAGTTGGCGATCGTGCCGCCTGCGCAGGTGATCGTCGCGGTGGCCGCCGCTGGCCCGGCCAGCGTGCTCCAGGGCGGATTCCAGGCCTGGCAGGTGATATGCGCCGCCTCATCGCCGAGCACCATGCGCAGGAGATCGAAGTGGTGCACGCCGATCTCGGCCAGCAAGGGCTGCGGCATGCGGTACAGCGCGTGCTCCTGTGGCAGCAGCGTAGCGGCATTTTGTCGAAAATCTATCGTAATATTGCCGACGGAGCCCAGGATATTGCCGCGAATCAGCGCCGCGACCGTGCGCGGCGCAGGCTGAAAGCGGTAGTTCTGGCTGATCATTAAGATCCGACCGGCGTCGGCGGCGGCGGCAACCACCCGCTCGGCGTCGGCGAGGGTAGCCGCGAAGGGTTTTTCCAGCAAGACGTGCATGCCCGCGGCCAGCGCTGTGAGCGCCAGCGATGCGTGCGCGCCGATCGACGCCGTGATCAGCACGGCGTCTGCTGGGACGGCTGCCAGCGCCGTTTCTAGCGTGGAGAAGCAGCGTGTCGTCGGTAGATCCAGATGCGATTGTGCGGCTGCAAGCGTTTCGGGATTGGAGTCCACGCAGGCTACCAGCGTTGCATCCGCCGCTTCACGGATGATCGGTGCCCAGGTGATGCCCCATGGTGCCATGCCAACTTGGATGATCCTGATCGCCACTCTCGTCTCCTGTAGGATGTGTATGTTACGATAGTACCATGTTTTGTAGTAAAGTCCGACAAGGTATCGATCCACTTGCCGATGCGTCAATCGGCTGCGCGCGTGCGGTCCGCTCGTACAGGTTATGGTATAGTTCATCGGAGGCGGCTCCGTCGACCTGCCGCGCAGGTGTCTGCACCCGGCGCAGCCCGGCGCTCGATAGCCCTGCCTCAGGACGCACACCGGCAGCCTCCATGGCACAATCAACCGAGAGCTGATCGCGAGAAAGTATCTATGACCGATCGTAGCGCCCTATGGGCACCTCCACCGGCATCTCTGACGCTGGAACACGACGATGTTCACGTCTGGCGTATTGCGCTCGACCAGCCCGCAGCGCGGCTGCCGTATTACGCGCAGACGCTCGCGCCCAATGAGACAACGCGCGCGAGCCGCTTTTACTTCGAGCGCGATCGGCACCATTTTACCGTCGGGCGCGGCGCGCTCAGGATGATCTTGAGCCGCTACATCGGCCTGGCGCCGCATGAGTTGCAGTTTACCTATACCTCATACGGCAAGCCCGCGCTGTCCGAGACGACCGGCGGCGATTCGCTGCGCTTCAATCTGTCGCACTCGGCGGGCATGGCGCTCTGCGCCGTCACACGCAACCGCGAGGTCGGCGTGGACATCGAGGGGATTCGCAGGCTGGATGATCTTAAGCAGATCGCCGGACATTTCTTCTCGGCGAACGAAAGCGCTGTGTTGCACGCGCTGCCGGAGGAGATCCAGGTGGATGCGTTCTTTACCTGCTGGACGCGCAAGGAGGCGTATATCAAGGCGATCGGCGAGGGCCTGTCGATGCCGCTGGATTGCTTCGATGTGTCGCTCGTGCCGGGAGAGCCTGCCGCGCTGCTGGCGGTACGCGGCAATGTGGAGGAGGCTGAGCGCTGGCTGCTGCGCGAGCTGCATCCTGGGCCGGGCTATCTGGCCGCGATCGTCGTTGAGGGGCGCGATTGGCGCTTGCAGTGCTGGCAATGGCCTGTCTAGCCAACCGCGCCGTGCAGCGATCAGGGGTCGAGGATCACGAGGTTCCACGTTCCGAGTTCAGGCCCTCACCCCCTCGCCTGCGCAGCGGGAGAGGGGGAGAAGCTGTGCCTGGTTCTTGGCGCTTAGTTCTCGTTTTGTGCGCTTGTTTCCTTAGTGCGGCTCCCAGATCGGCTCGCCCTGCAAGATTCGGTTGATCTGCTGAATGAAGCGTCCACGGTCGATCGGCTTGCCGATAAAGCCGTCGAAGCCCTCTCGCTGAGCGCGCTCGACCGTTTCGGGCAGACAGTTCGCGGTGACGGCGATGACGTATGGCTGCTGCTCCTGATTGCGGAAAAATTCGCGAAGTTTCTGATGCACGATAAAACCGTCTTCGTACGGGATCGCCAGGTCAAGCAGGATCAGATCCAGGCTGTGCTCTGGGTTGTCCACGAGATACCTGAGCAGTTGTTGTCCTGACGCGCGCGCATGGCAGGAGCGCACCCCGACATCACCGCGCAGGATGTCGCTGAACATAAACAGGTTATCGGGATTATCTTCGACCACGAAGACCGTTGCGTCTTGCGGATCGATCTTTCTGGTTGCCATAACGTGTGCTCATTGGTTTATTTGTGTTAATCGGCTATCATTCTATTCCACAATCGGTTCCACAGCAATCCGGCCCTCCAGGAGATGTATCTTGATCGATCGGGCAGAATCAATGGATCTCTTCTGGGATGTGACGGGATAGGCACGCGAGATGAAACTCGCTGCGACACCGGGCGATTCACAGTGAGCAAATTATGGCATACTCCTTAATAGAGCTTCAACGATCCAAGGGTCAACCTGCCCTGCGCGCCGCGATGCCATCCGAGGTAGTCTACTGGTAAAGCCATAGAACCATCTTTCCCTGGGTAAATGGGACGTTCCCTGTCACAAAATATGGTATCCTTGCCATATCTAGTGCAGAGTCACGGAGCGTGCTGAGGAAATAGCGTCCATGTTTCCGCGTCGGCAAGGGAAATGTTTGGGGTTTCTCCGCTCCCAGGCCTACCCGCTCCGGTTGACGGCGCACGAGCCCACGGCACCTGTCACCGACGGAGCACCTGGCCGGAAGTGACACGCCTCCGTAGCTCATACAGCGTACGTTCCTCAGGCTATCCGGCCTGGCTTTCAATCGCCCACCAAATCGTAGGAGTTGGCATGAAACGGTTTGCCTACCTGGCACTACTCGCCCTGTTATCGCTCGTCCTGCCCGTCTTAGCTCAAGCGCAAACACCGCCCGAGGAGCTTGGCCTCCAATCGCATACCGTGACGCTCTCGACGGGCATTAACATGCACTACGTCGAGAAAGGCCACGGGAAGGGTCACGTCGTGATTTTCCTGCACGGCTACACCGACTCGTGGCGGTCGTTCGAGCGTAATCTGCCGCTGATCTCGGAGAAGTTCCACGTCTATGCCCTGGATCAGCGCGGCCACGGCGATTCGTCGAAGCCCGCCTGCTGCTACACCCAGGACGACTTTGTCGCCGATGTGCTGGCGTTCATGGATGCGCTCAAGATCAAGCGCGCCACGATCGTCGGCCACTCAATGGGTAGCTTTGTCGCGCACCAGTTCGCCAGCGAGTACCCGGCGCGCGTCGAGCGGCTGGTGCTGATCGGCTCAGCGCCGACCGCTGCCGGAAACGAGGTGATCCTGGGCCTCAACGAGTTCGTGCAGACGCTCGAAGATCCGATCGATCCACAGTTTGTGCGCGAGTTTCAGGCCAGCACGTTCTACCGCCCGATCCCGCCGGAGTTTCTGGATACCGCCGTCTTGGAAAGCCTGAAGGTGCCCGCCTCGGTCTGGAAGCAGACGCTCACGGGCTTGATCGCCGAAGATCATACCGCCCAGCTTGGGCAGATCACCGCGCCGACGCTGATCCTGTGGGGCGATCACGACGGCATCTTTACGCTGGAGGAGCAGTACACGCTGGCGCAGCTGATCCCCAACGCGACCCTGAAGGTCTATGACGAGACAGGACACGGCCTGCATGTCGAGTGGCCGCAGCGCTTCGTCGACGACCTTGAGGCGTTTGCCCGGTAGCGTGCCCGAAGGCTCACAAGCGGATAGCATGCACCAGCGGAGCCGTCGATCGACGGCTCCGCTTGCTGTGCTAGCCCGTCACCCAATCTATGCGGCTGCCCTGAGTTGCGGACCACTGCCGCGCGTCGGCTCCAACGACCGGCATCCTCATAGGGCGGCTCGATGGTTGCTCGCGCATTTCTGCATGCACGAGCTCAGCATGCTCGCGGAAGTACGGAGAACGCAGCGGCGATCTGGCGCATGGGCGGCGCTTTCCCGGCGAAACATCGAGCGCAGAGCGGCGACCTTCATTCAGCACATGCGCTTCCTCAGCAAACACTTAAAATTCGTGCGTGCAATTTGTCAATAAACGTATTACAATACAGCAAGCTATAACTTGTATAAACTTTATATAAAATATCCTCACAGCCGCGCGTACATCGTAAGTGATGCAGCATTGATCATCTTCTCGAAATAGGGCCATGGTCGGCTATACTTCCGTGCGGTAGCGCCGACATCTAAGATGTGCCAGATCCACCAGCAACGGGGCTGGTGCGCCGTGCCCAACGCTCTCTCGTCGGTTACTTCATGCACAAGAGGACGACTATGAACACAACAGCTCGCTTCGTACACGCATTGGTGACAGGCCAGCGTATGCCGGAAACCAACGAACTTACGGCGGTGGAACAGGCGGTTCTGGAAGAGCTGCGGCCACTGCTTCTGGCCGCACCGCAGGACATCTCTGCGATTACGCCTGAGGCGCGCGGGTGGACACTCGGCGTTGTGTCAAACGACGATCAGCCAGCGCTGTAACTCACGCTCGTATGCAGCCTATGGAAGCAGTCATGGTTGATTGCTGGCGGCTGATTCGGCAGCTTATTTCCGAGACGCTGTACGGCGAGCCACTCACACAGTCGTACGGCGAATCGATCTTGGGGCGGGTTACCCGCTGGGCAGATGCGCGATCGCCGGAGCCTTCGGTCGCGCACCTGTCCATCTTTAGCTGTCAGGCTGCCGGCGGCGTGCTCGAAGGCGCCTTACCGGTGACAGCAGCCTGGCAGGTCTTACATATCGCGGCCAAGCTGTTCGACGATGTCGAGGATGGCGATGCCGACGATCCGGCGGCGGATGTGAATATCGCCAGCGCGCTGCTGTCTCTCGTTCCGCTGCTGCTGGAGCGGCTGGTCGAGCACGATCTGCCGCTGGCGCAGATCCAACGTCTGACACACGGAGCGCACCGCGCGGTGATGCTGGCATCTGCCGGACAGCATGCCGATCTGCTGGCAGGCAGCCGAGACGCGGCGGAGGTCGATCCCGACCGCTGGCTGGCAATTGCGCGGGCGAAATCCGGCGCGCTGCTGGCCTGGGCCGCCTGGGCTGGCGCATCCGTCGCAGGAGCGCAGGGTGCCGCCCTCGATCGATACTACGCCTACGGCGAGTACCTTGGCGTACTGCTGCAAATCGCCGATGATTTCGTCGGCATCTGGCAGCCGGAGCGGGCCAGCGATCTGACGACGCGCCGCCTCTCGCTGCCGGTCTGCTACGCGCTCTCGGTCGCCCCGCCGCACGAGCGGGCCGCGCTGCGCGAGCTGCTTGAGCGCTCGACGGGCCAGGCGGCAAACAACCAGGCGGCGGCGCGCCAGCGGCTGATCGACCTTGGAGCACAGGCGTATATGGTCGTCATCGCGCGCATCTACCAGCAGCATGCCCTGGAAGCGCTACGATCAATCGATCCGGTCGGCTCGACGACCGGGCAGCTTGGTGCCCTGGTGGAGCAGGTATTTCCAGCGCTGGAACACCTGAAGCATACATGATGCGAAACGCAATGCAAAGCATTCAGGCCGCATCCATTTGCAGAAACATTGTTATCAGCGGCCTGCTGGCTGCGAGTATCGCGCTGATCCTGTGGGCCGGTGCTGAAACCTGGCGGTATCCCTGCCCGGAGACGAGCGCCGAGATCGCGAGCACGGCCTCAGCGTGTATCTCGCGGCTGCGTGGCCTTGAGCCGCTGATCGTCGGCGTGGGCTTTTGGAGCGTCGGCCTGATCACATGGTATGCCCGACAGTCGGCGGCCTCGATCGGCTTTTTTTTGCTCAGCGCGAGCGTCCTCGCCGCAGGTCAGCTCTCGGTGGTCGATAACTCGCTGGGCAGCCGATTGTTCTCGCTCGCGCTGACGTGGATGTCGCCGCTCACGGTGCATTTTCACTGTACCGTCTTCGGTCGGGCGCTCTGCTCCAAGCAGCGCCTGCTGGTCTGGATGCTCTACGGCCTGGCAGCGCTGCTCACGCTTCCGCTGATTCTGATCTGGCCGCTTGAGGCGCTGCGCGCCCTGCCGTGGTTTACGAGCCTCAACACCGCGATCCGGCTCAATATCATGGTCGGATTGGTGCTGAGCGTCGTTGTCCTGGTCTATAACTACCACACACTGACCTCGGTCGTCACACGGCAGCGGCTCCGGCTCTTTGTCGCCGGATCGTTCCTGGCCTTTTTGCCGCTGCTGCTCTTCTCGCTGCTGCCTGAGACGGTGCGGAACACGCCCGCGCTGCCGTACGAGATCACGCTTCCCTGGCTGCTGCTCAGCCCGCTGGCCTATGTCTATGCCATCTTCCGCTACCGGCTGGTGCAGGTCGAGCGCATGGTGAACCGGGCGGCCAGCTACTACATGCTGGCGATCCTGCTGCTGGCGGTCTATCTTGCGACGACGCTGGCGCTGCCTGGGCACGTCCTGAATCGCTGGCCGTTCGCCAACGCGCTGCTGAGCGTTGGCCTGCTGCTGCTGGCGCTGCCGTTGCAGAAGCTGCTCCAACATCTGATGAACTGGATCTGGTACGGCCATACCCTGCACTACATCGACGTCGTCGAGCACCTGTCGGGCCTGCTGGCGCTGACTCTCGATCGGGCTACGCTGCGCCAGCTGCTAATCGACGAATTGGCCGACGCGCTGCATCTGGCGGGCGTGGCGCTCTGGATCAAAGATCAGCCGGATTCGCTGATGCTGCTGGGTGCGACCGGCTTCAACGTCGCGGCGCTTGGCGATCGACGGCTGCCAATCGCGGGGCAGCTCGTACGCTATCTGGATCGACAGGCCGCGCCGATCGCCAGCGCGCGAGTCCGGTTCGCGCTGGATCGGGCGGCGCTGCTGCCGGGCGAGCAAGTGCTGCTTGAGCTGCCCAATAGCGTCTCCTGGCTGCCGCTGCGCTCCGGCGGCGTGCTCCAGGGCATCCTGCTGATCGGGCCGTGGCGCGGCGATAGCGATCTGAACGCCGAGGACGAGCGTATCCTGGCGACGCTAGCGCGACAGTCGGCTATCGCGGTGCATAACGTGCTGCTGATCGAGCAGGTCCATCTCGGTCATCGTGAGCTGACGCGCGCGCACCAGCAGTTGTTGATGGAGCGCGAGCAGACCCAGCAGCGGCTGGCGCAGGAGTTGCATGATGGCCCGGTACAGCAGATTTTTGGCATCAGCTATCAGCTTGGCGGTCTTCAGCGGCGCATCGATCGCGGCGAGCCAAGCGCCGACATCGGCGCGGTTCTGCCGCAGGAGCTGGAGGAGCTGCGCCATGAGATCGTTAACGTGGGAACGCAGTTGCGCAATATGATCGGCGATCTGTGTCCGGCGGGGCTGGATGAGCTTGGCCTGACCGATGCCCTGGAAGGCTACGTGCGGCGTCTTCGACGCCTGGACGACGCCAATATTCCCCAGATTGTGCTCGATCTGGATGAGAGCGGCACGCTGATCGAGGAGACGATCGCTACCTGTCTGTTCCGGGTTGCTCAAGAGGCGCTGCGCAATGTGGTCAAGCACGCCCAGGCGACCCAGGCGGTAATCAGCCTCCGGCTCCACGCCGACGAGGCGGTGCTGATGATCAGCGACGACGGCAGAGGCTTTCGGATGCCGCCGCGTCTTACCGAATTAACGCAGGCGAATCATTTTGGTCTGGTTGGCATGACGGAGCGCGTCGCGTGGGCTGGTGGGCAGCTCAGCATCCGATCGCGTGTCGGCGCAGGAACCGAGGTGCTGGCACGGATTCCGCTACAGGAGCGTCCCGCCGATCAGCACGCGACCAGACATGCCTTAGCCGTAGGCGCTTCGACGTAGCGGCTGCTCGCTGCTCCACTGCCGAACGCCTGATGCTGTCGTTCATCGTCACATTGCATACCATGCCTGACATCTAGGGGGATACGATCGTATGTCCAATTCTATCCGGGTCTTGCTCGCCGATGATCATCCGTTTGTGCGCGCGGGCATCCGAGCCATTCTGAGCGCCGAGTCCGACATCACGCTGATTGCGGAAGCGTCCAACGGCCATGAGGCGCGGCAAATGAGCGTCGATATGCAGCCCGATATCCTGTTGCTAGATTTGCGCATGCCGGGTCCGGCGCCGACCGAGACTGTGCCATACGTTCGGGAGCGCTGCCCCAACACGCGCGTGCTGATCCTCACGGCCTACGACGACGAAGTCTATGTGCGGCGCATGGCAAGTCTCGATATTGCGGGCTATGTGCTCAAAGAGGAGGCGACCGAGTCGATCGTGCGGGCAATCCGCGCCATTATGAACGGCGAGACGTGGTTTAGCCGCGCGATCCTGGCGAAGTTGATCCAGTATCAGCAGGGCCAGAATCAGCGCACGCCGGAGCAATTGCTGACCACACGCGAGCGCCAGATTCTCGATCTGTTGATCGAGGGCTGGGACAACGCGCGAATCGCGCACTCGCTCAACCTGGCGGAGCAGACCGTGCGCAATCATCTCAGCCGGATTTATATGAAGCTGGACGTGCGCTCGCGGGCCGAGGCGATCGTGTGGGCCAGGGAGCAGCTGCTCCCCAAGTAAGCGCAGCGGCGGCGCGTATCAGGCCGACGCTGCGACACACGAACAAGCACCAGCGCATAGGGCGGCTGGTGCTTGCTCCGCAATCTGGCCTGTCCGATCCGGCGGACGCGGAAGATCTCGGCTACGGCAGCCAGGCGATGCTGACCGCCTTGTCCTCGGCGACACGCCGTACCTGCTTCCCGGCTAGATCGACGATGTACAGCCCCATCTCGCCCTTGAAGCCAATCCATGCGCCATCCGGCGACCACGCAGGCATCGGCGAGTCTTCTGCGAGCTTCGTAAGCTGTTGTAGGCCGCTCCCGTCGGCGTTGACGATCCACAGGTCCCAGGGAATGCCATGCGCCCGGGCAGTGCGTGGCCGCAGCCCGTCGAGGAGGCTGTCTTCGCGCTGCGGCTGCGCTCCCGTGGGCGAGGGTGTTGGATTGGGCACCGCCGCAAAGACGATCTGGTTGCCCCTGGGCGCAAAGCGCGGCGCGGCGATGGCCTGAAATGCCCAATCGTGCAGCAGGGGTCGCGGGTTGCTGCCGTCCGCCCCGGCGATCAGCAGCACGGGCACGTTGTGCTTCGGGTCGGGGCCGATATAGACAAGGTGCTGTCCGTCGGCGGATAGCGTTGGGCTCTCACCCTGCTTGACCACCGCCGATCGCTCCGAGCCGTCACGGCTCATCCGCTCGATCTGCTGCTCGCCGCTTGGCTTGCGGAACGTAAAGTAGAGCGTCTTCCCATCCGCCGACCATGCGGGCTGGGTCAGGGTTTCGGCGGGCGCGGCATGTGCCAGCAGCGTTTGTTGCTCCGATCCGTCGGCCTGCATCAGGTAGAGATCGGTGCCGTAGGCCGGATCGTCGGGGCCTTTGCCGAAGGTGAAGACGCTAAAGGCCACGGTCTGCCCGTCGGGCGCAACGGCTGGCGTCGATGGAACGACACGCTCGGCAAAGGACGCGATCTCTTTGCGCTGCTGGCTGCTCAGCTCCAAGGTCGTCCAGGTTCCCGTGCTGTCGAAGAGTAATTTTCCGGGCGCTTCGGCAACCGCGCCGCTCAGCGGCAGCGCGACAGGCCCGCCGGCCTCGCTCGCGGGCGGCTGGGTTTGCCCACAGGCAGCCAGGAGCGTCAGCAGCGCCATGAGCAGGCTTGCTCGGCGCATCGTCGCTCGTCGATCGCGCGGCATCACGCGCCTCCTGCTGCGGGTGCCCGCCGCCGACACACTTCGATTAGATCGATCATAGCTTCGTTCTCCTCTGTACGTCTGGTTTCAAACACGGCATGTGCTCGCCATTCCGGCGACGATCGAGATCATCGGCAGCGCGGTGCGTGGCGAGCTATGCGCGCGGGACGGCGATCGAACCGTCCTGCTCGTGGGAGCATGGCATATCGCGCCGATCTGGCTCTGCCTGCGGGATTCAGTCTGCCATAGGTATCCACGATTGCCCGGTGATGAGCTCGTGCCAAAGGGGGAGTTCGACACTGGCTGCACGTGCCGCAAGCCGTGCCGCCGACGAGCGCTCGATGGCACGCACGGCCAGCACAGCGGCTGGTACGCGGCGCACGATAGTATACCACGGAATATCCCCGGAACGACGCTACTTCTGTCCTATCCCCACACCCTACGCTACGGCACAGCGATGCCACGCGAGCGCAGCACCTCGCTGCCCAGCCGCCCCAGCAGCACCTTGTACGGGTCGGGGTTGTTGGGATGATACTCGAAGCGCGCGCGCTCGAACCACTGCGTCAGCACCCGATCGCCGTCGGGATTGACCTCCAGCCTGGGCGCGCTCAGCGGATAGCCGAAGAGCAGCAGGCTTTCGTCGTATGAGATCGCGCCGCGATGCAGATCGAGGCCGTGGCTCTGCCAGAACTGAAGAAACGGCCCGCACACCGAGCGCCGCTCGTCGCCGACGTTGAAGGCGCGGCATGGACCTGTGCCGCCGGGGAAGGGGTTGTCAGTGCCGTCCTCCTGCCGCCAGTCGCGTCCCTGCGCCGCCAGCAGCTCCGCTCCCAGCCGCCCAAGCAGCGTAGTAAAGATCGTTCCGGCGTTCTCCGGGTGATACTCAAGGCGCTCACGCTCGAAGTACTGCGTGGTAAAGGCACGCTGAAGGTCGGCGTTGCGCTCGTCGAACTCCTCGCTGAGCGGGAAGCCGAACACGGGCAATCCGCCGTTACGCTCCCAGAAGGCTTTGAAGCCAGAGCTCAACGAGTGTCCGGTTTCGGGGAAGAACTGATGGTCAGGGCCGCTTGAGAACGACGGTATTCGCTCGTACACGGTGCGACCCGGCGCGTTGCACGGCGCGATGCCGGGCGCGACATAGCGCCAGCGATCGGCGGCGGCGTCGTAGCGGTACACGCTGATGCTGGTAGCCGCATAGACGCTCGCGGGGTCGGACGCCGCAGCGGAGGCGTCGTGCAGATCGAAGATCGTGGGACGGCCCAGGCCCTCATCGATACGGGTCCAGCTATCGCCTGTGCCTGTCCGCTCGCCGCGAAACACGCTCGACGATCCGGCGGCGATCAGGGTGTTGCCGTGCGCTACCAGATCGATCAGCCCGTGGCGCTCCAGATCGGCGGGCAGCGCGACGGCTTCAAGGCCCGATCCGGCTGCCGAGCCGCGGTAGAGTCTGGTTGTGCTCGCTCCGGTCGCGAAATGTTGCTTCCGATTAGAAAAGTACAGCGTTGCGTTGTCCTTGTCGAGCATCAGCAGCGGGCTGTCGGCCTGGCGGATGTCGTCGGTGTAGCCCGGAAACGTTTCCCAGGTTGCGCCGCCGTCAAGCGAGCGCAGCAGATGGGTGCCGCCGAGCCGCTGCGCCTGCGTCGCCAGCAGCACGATCTCCTGGCCGCTCCTGGGATCGACCGCGACTTCGAGGCCCATCGGCAGGGCATAGCCGGGATGCCCGACCTCGTTCCATGTACGACCGCTGTCGTCGGAGCGCAGCACGTTCAACGTCGGGCCGTAGGGTCCGGCAGGCCCCACAAACACCGCATAAACGCGCGTGCCGGAGGGATTGGCCGCCAGATGGGCATCGCCAGTGTCGTGTACACGCCGCCAGCCTTCACCGGGCGCGTAGCGCCAGATCCCACCGGGCCACCAGCCAGCCGTCGCCGCGAGCAGCACGTTGCCGTCGAGCCGCACCAGCCGCCGGGCCGGAACATCGCGCAGCCCCGGCACATCCTGCCAGCGGGTGCCATCGGCGGCAAGCTGGTACACGCCGCACCAGGTACCGGCGAAGATATTGCCGGACGCGCTGCCCGTTAATCGCCAGACGACACCTGCCGGTGGGGCGTCTCCGGTAGCCTGAGCGCTGATCGCGCTAGGCAGGGCGATCGTCAGCGCAAGCCAGATCAGAAAAAGATGTCGCATACATGCCTCGTCTATGGTGCTGCTTATGGTAAGCAAAGCTGCGCGGGATACTGCAAAGAACAGCTTAAGTGTAGTCCCTGACACCATGCCGCTCAATAGGGCGAATCTGAGCCTGCGGTGAAGATCGCTCCACGCAGCCGATAGACCCGGCGTGGGCGCATCGGTCAACGCTGTATAATGGCGCGTGGAGCCGAAAGGCTGAGGCAGATGCAGCGTACGGGGAGATGATCCGATGGTGCAAATACGTGAGGCTACCGAGGCCGATATTCCACAAATCGTCGAGGTGATTCGCGCCGCGTTCGCCGAGTATGATGGTCGTCTCGATCCGCCGTCGAGCGCGCAGGCCAGAACCGTGGAAGCGACGCGCCGCGAGCTGGCGCGGGGCAGCGCGATCGTAGCGCTTCTCGATGGCGCGATCGTCGGCTGCGTCTTCTACTTCGCATACGCCGACCATATGTATTTTTCTCGGCTGGCGGTGCTGTCAGCCTACCGGGGACGCGGCTTTGCGCGCCGGTTGATCGTGGCCGTGGAAGATCGGTCGCGGGTGGTCGGGCTGTCCCGCGTGCGGCTGTCCGTTCGGCTGGCGCTGCCTGAGCTACGCGCCGCCTACGAGCGGCTCGGCTACACGTTTTTGCGCTACGGCACGCACGAAGGCTACGCCGAGCCGACCTACGTCACGTTGCAGAAAGCGCTGGCTTGAGGCGCTGCCGGGGCGATCGGTGAGAGATGAGGAGGAGCATGAATCGATCATGGTGGATCTACGCGCTGCTGTCGGCCTTGTTTGCGGCGCTTACCACGGTGTTTGCGAAGATCGGCGTCAAAGAGGTCAATTCTAATCTTGCGACGGCGATCCGCACGGTGGTGATTCTGGCGATTGCCTGGGGCATTGTGCTTGCGCGCGGCGAGCTGGCGGGTGTGGAGACGCTCTCGCGCAAGACGCTTGTTTTTCTGGCGCTCTCCGGCGCGGCTACCGGCCTATCGTGGCTGTGCTACTTCAAGGCGCTGCAAGAGGGCAATGCCTCGCTGGTCGCACCGATCGATAAGTCCAGCCTGGTGATGATCCTGGTGCTCTCGGTGCTCTTTTTGGGCGAGCCGCTCACCTGGCAATCGATCATCGGCAGCGCGCTGATCGTGGCTGGCACGCTCGTGCTGATTCTGTGATCGCCGCCAGCATGCCGCGTCTGGTCGGGCGAGACACCCCGGCGCAGGCAGTGCTACACGATCCCGATCTACCTGCGATACGCCTGGTCGGGCGTCGGCGCGCTCATCGACGGCAGCCGGTACGGCATCGCGTGCAACGGCGACAGTCCGCTCGCGCGACGTGTCTCGTCCCATTCCTCCAGAGCGCTGCGCAGCAGATGGATCGGCACGACGCCGGGCAGAAATTGGCGGTTCAGCCACTCGCACCAGTCGTCGATCGCCGTGATGATCGTATCGAAGCCTTCCAGGTAGGCTACGTAGCGTCCAAAGCGCGGCGGAAACGGATACGAGGGCTGTCGCGGATAGGTGTAGCTATACACCTCGACATAATCGCGGAGCGCCTGCCAGCGGATCACCTGGGTGATCGGCGCGCGCTCGAGCTTGCACCAGCACTCGATCTCGGCCAGCAGACGACGATACACCGAGAGAAACTCGACGCCTGTATCGGCATCATCGAGCGGCGCGGTAACGGACATTGTTTCCAGCAACCTTGGGGTAGCGCTGGTGTGGGGCAGCGCGGACGAGGCAGCGTTACCGGGGCGTAGGAGCATGCTCTCCTGCGCGCGGTAGTGATGGGTGGCCGAATCGATCGATTGCTCTGAGCGCATGCGCAATGCCTCCGTCGGAGATGATCGCAAGGCTGGGAAGTTGTGGCACCGTGCGATGCGATGGCTTTTGCTACTACGTGTTATAGTGGTTAATACAATACTACATGAAATAGTAATTGTAAAGTGGGTTTTTATAATGAGGCGCTGGAGGGAGGGGGCAGGAGTCTGGTTTGCCGGGTAATACGAAGGGGCACTCCGTGGTGCCCCTGTTTCATCAAATCCAACTGATGGGATGTATCATATCATGGAGCGCGATAGCAACGCTGTGGTCCGTTCTGCCTCGGAGATTAGCCCGCGACCTCACGCGCCAGCTCCACCGTCTCCGGAGCTTCGATCACGTCCTCGTTACGAATCGCCAGCGAGAAGTGCTGCTGCACAAACTTCCACTCGCCATCCATCCAGCGAACGACCGCCGTCACCCGCGATTCGGTAATTGTGCCATCTGGTAGCGTCCACACCGGGCGATCCGCAATCCAGCCCACACGACCATCCACAAATGCCTGCGGCTCGCCCGGTGTGGCGTAGAGGCCCGCCTCGCGGAACCCTTTCAACTGCACGCGCACCGCTTCGACGAACGTCTCATGGTCGGCCCACCACTCGTCGGGGTCGGTGCCGACGACCAGAATGCCATCGGCGGGGGCCGTGTAGCGGATCATAAAGTCGACATCTCCGGTGTTATAGGCGTTCAGCAGGCCGAGGTAGAGGTTCTTGATCTCGATTGATGCTTCCATGATCGTGTCTCCCTTTCTGACGTGATGATTGATTTGATGAACGAATGACGACAGGGTCATCCGGCGTGTTGACATGCCATGTCCAGGGCGTTCGTCTCGGCTCTGCGCCGATCTGCTCGATTGCTATCCTGTGGGATATTGCGCTTTGGCGGTTGGTTGGGCTGCTGGCTTGGTGCTCTATAGTACTGTAGTTTAGTGCTTCTCGTCAAGTTGTTTTCTTCTATGGCTATACTTTACCAGTACCACCTTACCAGCAACCTTATCCCAATAAAGATTCACAACGGATTTTCTGCGAATCCTGGTGTTGCTTTCAGCGGTAATGATGAGCGAAGGAAGGGTGTAAGCGCATTGTAGAGTGTCGATGAGATCATGATAGACACGCAGGTCCCGAATTGAGTACCATACTCATTGAGTACCACAGTTGGTACTGAGCCGCATGCTGCACATACGGCGCGTATTCGGTCCACGCGGGAGCAATGGCTTGGCAGGGTGCAGCAGGCTTAAACAGCAGAGGCATCTCGTGCGAGATGCCTCTGAGCGAGTGCTTCGGCTTACCTGATCCTGGCCTGAGTCGGCCAGACGACCAGCGCGGATCAACCGGCGTTGGTATGATGCGGGCTACTTACGTACGATCGGCACAAAGATCTCTCCAGCCAGCTTTAGCACCTCAACCGTAGCGTTTGTTCGCAGCGAGTCGATCGGATTGCCGTCGCGATAGAGATTACTCTGCCGCACATTATTCGGAGTGCTCTTGAGCGTTATCGTCGCCTGGTCTGTGCTGGAGTCTGCTTTGAGCCGGAATGTCGCAAGCGTAAATTGGTTGGGCAAGAACGGCTGCCTGAAGCAGGTCACAGAAGCGTTGGCCGTCCCGATGCTCTGGCTCCTAATATCATTGTAGGTGGGCTCGCAAGACGTGTTGCCTAGACCAGCAACGTCTAGCTCGATCTCGCCTTGCAGAGCATCATCCTTGATCGGATTGCCATCCTTGTCGACGAAGGTTAGCTCATTGGGCATGACATCCAGAAACGCATCGATCGTGTCGGCGACGGTCGACTTGAGATCGACCTGAAGACTGACCGTAAAGACCTGTCCGGCAAAGACGGTCTGATTCTCTGGATACAAACGGAGCGTAGGTCGCTCGACGGTCCCAGGGCTATTTTCCGGCGCTGCGCTCAATGCGTCGAGCGGCTGTGCGGCGGCTGAACGATTGGTGCTGCTGAGAGCAGGGGGGCGACACGCCAGCGGATTTGTCTCCGAGATCACGCCCGTCTTGAGAAAATTCTCTTTGACCGCGAGCACGTCCGCGCGATCGATCAGCCCGTCTTTATTGGCGTTGCCATAGGGCAAGAAGTTCGGATGGCTGCTCTCCAGCTGGTAGGACGGCACCATGTAGGATACGTCCGCGCCGTTAATCATATCGTCGCCGGTGCTATCGCCTGTGCAGAGCGTGCCGAATTCGATCAGATCACTGGTGTCCAGATCCGCCTGGCGAATATTACTGAGCGTATCGGCACCTTTGATCTGAACAGGATACTTACCGCCGTTAATGCCCTCAAGCAAGATCGAAAACCGCCCGTTGTTGTCGGTCGTCGTCGCAAAGTATCCCAAAACCGTCTGGTTTGTGGGATCGGCCGGATCATACACCACGATACCGCCGTTGACGAGTCCGTTATGTTCTCGGAAGAGCGGTGTGATCCAGCCAGGAGTGGACGGCGCGCCGCGTCCTTCCAGGGAGATCTTCCCATTCAAAAGCGCGCCGGAGAGGATGCGGATATTGCTGCTCTCCAGCTTGAGCGTACTCGGTGCTGCAGGAACCGCCGTGCCCTCGAAGTAAAGATTACTCCGGCGCGCCCTTTCTTTCTCGATAAAGGAGATAGTGGCAGGGGCTGAGCCGTTTGTCGTGAGTAAGGTGGTGCGGAAGCGTACGGTAGCCGCAGTAAATTGATCCGGCAGCGTGGTGCCCCGTTCCAGCGTGGTGGCAGAAAAGTCGACACGGCCTGCCGCATTGTCAAATGTTCTATAGATCTGGAGGTTCGTGATATTCGTAGGCGTAATCGGTACAACCTCTATAACCTCCAGGTGCTCTTTAGGGAATTGAAGATAGGCGTCGACGGTATCGATGTCCGCACCACCCGTATCTACTTTGATCTCCACGCTCAGCTCTTGATTCGTGCCGATGAACTTCAGCGGCGGGTGCAGGTATAGGCGCGGGCCAGTCGAGGGCGGGCCAAGCCGGGCGACGAATATATCGGTCAGACCTTCATGGTAGCCGGGGCTGGATGAGCCAGCGGTTGTTGGAAAATCTTTGGAGGCCGTGATGCCGGTGATATACAGGGTACACGGCCCTGCCAACTCGCACTTCGCGGCGATAGCCTGGCCGTAATCGTTGCTCGTGCCGCCAAAGTAGGTGCTATACTCGATCGTCGTGCCATTCGGCTTGAGCTGCGTGACAAAGGTATCCGTGCCGCCGTTGCGGGTAGCCTGCAACGCATTGTCGTTCGGAAAGTCGCCCGACGCCGTATAACCGATGAGATAGATCGATTTTTGGCGATCCACGACGATGCCTTGACCATAATCATCGCTGGTGCCGCCCAGGTAGGTGCTGTACACGATGGAGTTGCCGATCGCGCTGATCTTGGTGACAAACGCATCGTTGTTACCTTTGAGCGTCTTCTGGTAGTAGTTTGCAACCGGAAAGTTGAGCGAACTGGTATAGCCCGTAACGTAGGCACTGCGATCGGCGTCCACCACGATACCCGTGCCAAAGTCGTTCGACGAGCCGCCGAAGAAGGTGCTATACACCAGCGTCCTGCCATCTGCGGCAAGCTTGGTCACGAACGCATCGATCCCGCCGACGGTCGGCAGCAGGAAGCTATTTTGCCTTGGATAATCGGTGGAGCTGGTGTAGCCGGTCACGTAGGCGAAGCCGTTGCCATCGATCGTGATGGCGCTGCTAGCCTCAGCAAGACTCCCGCCCAGATAGGTGCCGTACGCGATCATCTTATCGCTTTTGAGCTTGATCACAAACGCATCGGCGATGCCTCTTAACGTTTTGCTGTAGCCAAGAATAGGCGTGCTGTCAGGATTGGTAGCGGGTAGAAAGTAGTCCGACTCTGTTTCGCCGGTAATGTAGATATTGTGCGTGCTGTCTACCGTGATACTATTGCCCGATTCTGCGAAACTCCCGCCCAGATACGTGCTGTAGGTTATTGCTCCTGCGGTGTCGAGCTGCGTCACGAAGATATCGGTTGCGCCGTTGAACACGAGATCGTACGGATTGACTCGCGGAAAAGTGACGGAGGCGGTCGACCCGACGATGAAGGCATTGCCGGCGCTGTCTACGGCAATGCCATTGCCGACATCTGTATTCTCACCACCAATAAAGGAGCTGTAGAGCGCCTGGCTACCAGCCGGGTTCAGCTTGACCACGAATGCATCTGTGCCGCCCTGATTGGTATCAGTAAGTGTACCGGTGTTGGTAATAGGAAAGCTGAGCGAATTGGTATCGCCGGTAATATAGACTTCGCCGTCTCCATCGACGGCGATGCTGCGGCCTGTATCGTCGCCGCTGCTGCCGACGTAGGTGCTGTAGTCGAGGGTCGGGTCGAGCACGAGCGGGAGCGTCCGGTCGTAGGTGCCGATCGTAAAGCCGATCGTCTGGTCGGGCGCGACGGTGTAGCGCACCTGCACCGGCACCTGGCGTCCATCCACGGTCTGCCACGCGATCGGCGCTTCTTCGACCAGCGTACTGCCCGCCTGGGAGTCGGCATGCGGCGCCAGGCTTACGACCAAGTTGCCGCTCTGATCGACGGTGACGGCTGTCGCGCCCTGGTAGCGCCAGCGAATGCGGCTGGGATTGGCTCCTGCGGCCACGAAATAGGTGCCTTTCAGCCGCCCGCCTTTGCCGTCGTAGCGCAGATCGATGCCGGGATACAGCCGCTCATAGCGGATCGCGGCGTAGGTCGGCACGTTCGTGCGCCACTGGCCGGGATCGTCGCCGAGGAAGTAGTTGACGATACCGGGCAGCGGATCGGCGCTCGTGATCGCCGGGCTAGGGTTGGCTCCGACAAAATCCAGACGCACGACCGCACGCTGATCGCGGCGGGATGCTGGCTCGGCTGCGCGCGTGCGCGACCGGGATTTCAGCGCGACAGGCGAATGATCATCGGTTGATTGGTCTGATCGGGAAGCTGTAGGCAGCGTCAGCACAATCTGATCGGGCGTGAAAAAGAGCGTGCCGCCAAGACCCTGCGCTTGAAACTCCACACTGGGATCGGTCTGCCCAACGTTGGGGACAAACGCAATCGGCAGATTTGCCAGGCTGGGTTTCATCGGCGGCCTCGGCACATCCGCCAGGCCGGTCGCAAGCGATGGTAGAGGCTGCGCCGTCAGCAGCAAGCTCACGATCAGCACCAGGCAACATAGACCGTATAACGGGCGATATGAGGATGCTACAGGTACACGAAGTCGCGGATATGCTGTGGTGGTCATGAATGGCGCTCCGTATTGATCAGCCAATGAATGGCTCACGACTGAGATAGCAATTGGGATGAAGCTGCTGTATCAGATGCAAGGCTCGTCTCTTTAACTAGCCGAAACAGATTTCTCGCCGTAGCAATCCTCTTCGTCTTAGCATATAGGTTTCGGATCGTCGGCTGCGCGCTGGCTGCAAGCAGCGTGCTTACCAGGGTGGTGAACGACAACCGTGCGTATCGGCTGCCGCTCACCACGTGCGATAGCCGCGCTACCGCGTGGCGTAAGGCAGATAGACCTGATGCACGGTCGCGCCGATGCTCACTGCGGCATCAGAGCGGATCACGCCCAGCGGGTATCCGCCCCGGAATGAATCGCTGTGACGCGGGCCTGCCTGCGCCATGACAATCCGCGTTGTGCTCACAGGCGCTTTGGCGCGGAACCGAACAGTAGCGATCGTCAGCTTGCCGGTCAGCCAGGGCTGGCTGAAGCGCGAAACCGAGAGGCCGATTCGTCCCTGAGCGTTATTCACGGCATTGTAGGTCGCGCTGCCGAAGATCGCGGTGTTCAGGCTCAGCCGCGTCGTGGGCTGCCCGGCGGCGTCAACGACTTCGAGGTACTGCGGATCGAAGTCCAGGTACGTGTCGATCGTGTCTGCGGACGCCGTGTTCAAGTCGAGGTCGAGCGTTGCGGTAAAGATCTCTCCCGCCTGCACCATCTGACGGGCCGTGCTCACGCCAAGCGTGGGCCGCGTCGACGTCGTGGCGCTCGCAGCCTGGAACGGCCCCGGACATGCGGGAGCGGTCGCCGCGTCGATCGGCCCGCTCTTGAGGAAGTTACAGATCAGCCCTGAGACATCCGCCCCGGTAATATTGCCGTCGTTATTGATGTCGGCAAAGGGCCGGTAGCCGGTCTGTCCCGCGCTCAGCCCGAAGGCGGGCGCGATATACGAAACGTCACCGCCGTTGACCAGATCGTCGCCGTTGGCGTCGCCAGCGGGCAGCGTGCCAAAGTCGATCTCATTGGTGAACTGGAGGTCGACCGAGCTTGTAATAATGCTGAGCGTATTCGCGCCCTTGATCTGCATATCGTAGGTATCGCCGGGAATGCCCAGGATCTTGATCGAGAATCGCCCGTCCGGGCTGGTCGTAGGTGTTATCGGATCAGTGGTAATGGTCAGGGGCGTGGAACTTCCCACGTCATAAATGCTGATACCGCCCTTCGTTCCTTCCTTCGTTGCGCGAAACAAGTCCGTGTCCCAATCGGTGCTAGTGCGCTGCTCGATCGCGACCTTCCCGTTGAGCAGAATACCCTCGTAGACGGTGATATCGGCGTTGTTGAGTGTTGCACGCTTTCTGAGGCCATCCTTGAATAGATCACTGAATCTATCATTCGCCTTATCTCGTACGATATTCACTGTCGTCTGAGACAGAGGAGCACCCGATTTGGCATGGAAGAGCACCGTAGCGGCAAGAAATTCTTCTGGCACAGTACTATTTACATCTGCCACGAAATTGATAGTTCCAGTGCCATTATCGACCTTGTTGGTGGTCGTGGTTGCAAGAATGTCTGATGGTACGATAACGTCTGTTGGGGCACCTCTTGTATCTACCACTTCCAGCGCGTCTGGATTAAAGTTGAGATAGGCCGCAACCTTATCGATCGGTATGCTCCCCCGGTTTACCCTGATCTCTATGCTGAAGAACTGGTTACTCCCAATCTCCTTCTGTGCAGGACTGAGCGAGATGCTGGTATCACCGGGTAGTGGATTTGTGAGCTTGGTGACAAACGCATCGAAACCACCACCATTTGCTCCGCTGGCAGGCGGGGCCTGGAAAGGAGCTTTTACGTAGCCAGCTATAAATATATTATCCGAACCATCTAACGCAATCCCGCGCCCTTCATCTCCTTGGGCGCTGCCGAGATAGGTGCTGTAGACGAGGCCGGAAGTCCCCGCTGTTACATCCAACTGCGCCACAAACGCATCTTTTGACCCACCTAAATAGGTGGTGCTGAAAGCATTCCCAGTAGTGGGCAGCGCTCCAACGTTCGCCGGAGAGATGCTATTAGAAGCCAGTCCAGGCGACGGCGACGGGGAGGGCGACGGGGAGGGCGATGGCGATGGCGACGGGGAGGGCGATGGCGATGGCGACGGCGATGGCGACGGTGATGGAGCAGGCGACGCCGATGGCGACGGTGACGCCGAAGGATCAGGCGATGGTGCTGGTGACGCTGATGGTGATGGCGATGGCGACGGTGATGGGGAGGGTGACGCTGATGGTGATGGCGATGGCGACGGCGACGGGGAGGGCGATGGATCAGGCGAGACACTACTTCCGGGTGATTGTGTATCACCAGTGATGTACACATGTCCCGATCCATCTACTGCAATGGCGATCCCACGGTCAAAGCCATTGCCGCCAAAAAAGGTGCTATATACCACTGGGTCTGCACCTTGCATGATCATCTCAGTCACAAACACATCATTGTTATCAGCATGTTTTGGATCAGCATTGCTAACAAAGAGAGCGTTATCATATGCATTGCGAGTGGGGAAGTTAGGCGAATTAGTCCAACCAGTAACATATACGTGATTTCTATGATCGAGCGCAATACTTTGCGCTTCTTCTGATTCTGAACTGCCCAGATACGTGCTGTAAACAATCTGTTCGGCTCTTCCGAGGCTGATATTTAGTTTCATCACAAATGCATCTTTGATTCCCCCGAATTGCCTGGTGCTGCCTACCCTTGGGAAGTCTTGAGCTGGGATTGGATTGAGGTTCGTATCGATCTCTGTTGATCCTGCCAGGTAGATATAGCCATCATAGTCCACAGCGATATCGAAACTATTATCCCGGTGCTTTCCCCCGATGTAGGAGCTGTAAACGAGGTCTGAGCCGTCCGCCGTTAGCTTGCTGATAAAAGCGTCAGAGCCACCATTATTCGATGACGACCAGGAGTCACCTTGCATCGGAAATTTTTGATGACTGGCATTTCCCGAAGATCGGGTAGAACCTGTGATATAAGCTGCACTGTCCCGATCTACAGTGATACTGTAGCCTACATCGGTATCGGCTCCTCCCAAGTAGGTGCTATACTCAAGCTCATTCCCTTGTGGGTTCAGTTTGGTAACAAATGCATCAGTTCCACCACGACGACTTCCGTATATCGGATTAAGCGTTGGGAATCCAACCTGGATTAAACTCGATGATGGTGTTGTATCACCAGTAAGATAGGCACTGCCATTTTGATCCACGGCAATAGCAACACGCGTTGCACCATCGTCACCATTGCCTCCCAGGTAGGTGCTATACACCGGAGTGCTGCCGTCTGCAATCAGCTTAGTTACAAATACGTCATGCCCACCATTATGTGAATTGTCATAGGGATTGCCATTCGTCGGAAATGTAGTGGATTTTGTTCTACCAGCGACATAGGCAGAGCCGCTCTCGTCTACCGCAATGCTATATGCAAAATCCTCATCTCCACCTCCAAGATACGTGTTGTACGCCAAAGCTAACTCAGGATCGATCGTCAGCGGCAGGGCGCGATCGTAGCTTCCCAGGCTGAAGCTCACGCTCTGATCCTGGCTCAGGGCATAGCTCACCTGCACGGGTACCTGGCGTCCATCCACGGTCTGCCACGCGATCGGCGCTTCTTCGACGAGCTGCGCGCGGCTGGTGGGCAGCGTCGCAACCAGATTGCCGTCGCCGTCGACCGTGAGCGCGGTGGTGCCCTGGTAGCGCCAGCGGATGCGGCTAGGATCGGCTCCCGGCTCGACCGTATAGGTGCCTTTCAGCCGCCCGCCTTTGCCGTCGTAGCGCAGATCGATGCCGGGATAGAGCCGCTCGTAGCGCAGCGCGCCGTAGGTTGGGACGTTGCTGTGCCACCTGGCGGGATCGTCGCCGAGAAAATAGTTGACGATACCCGGCAGCGGCTCGGCGCTCTTGACCGCAGGCGTGGGATTGGCCCCGACAAAGCGCAGCCGCACAAGCGCTGACTCAGAAGCAGCCTCCTGATCCGACGCGGACTCCTGGGGGGAGTCGGTCGGCAGCGACAGCACGATCTGGTCTGTGGTAAAGAAGATCATACCGCCGAGGCCCTGGGCCTGGAAGCGAACGCTGGAATCGGTCTGCCCGACGTTGGGCACGAACGCGATCGGCAGCTTGCTCATGTCGGGCATGGGCTTGAGCGGCGCTACGGGCGCATCATCCGCGATACGCACCTCGAAAAGGAACTGCGAGAATTGCGCCAGACAGAGGCTCAAGAGCATCGTCAGGCAGAAGAGCTTGAACGAAGGACGTTTTGTATCAGGAGCGAGTGGCCGAGGCCGTGGAAAAGGCATGTACGTCATGGATGGCGCTCCATAAAGAAATGTAAGGAACTATTGAACGGCGCTGCGTATGGCGATGTACCAGGCACACCATACGATGCCGCATGATTGAACTCAATCGTACGAAGGCTGACATACTCTAGGACAGCTACTCTCGACGTAGCGCTTCTATGACGCACCACCCGGACAGGTTGGGAGCATCGACGCGGACCCAGTGGTATCCATCGCGGGGCACGGGATCGCCGTACACCTTCACCGCCGTGCCGAACGGGATTTTGCCAAGGATCTGCTGATCCAGACCGGGCGCGACGCGGATATGCAGATTGAGCTTGTAGTCCGTCTCAACCGCGTAGCTATAGAACGCAATCGTCGGCGGGGCGGTCGGGGCTGGCGTGGGTGGGATGGGCGTCGCGGTGCGCGGCGGTGCGGATGTGGCAAGCGAGGTCGCGCCCAGCCACCAGCCCCGCAGCCACACGGCGCTGGTGCCCAGGATGCAGACCATCAGCAGCACGGCGCTAATCAGATGCAGGATGCGCACAAGCGGCTCGTTATCGCCTACCGGCGCGGCTTTTGGTATGTCCTTGACCGAGGGATAATAGATCAGCACCACCTCGCCCATCAGCACCGTCGTGCCTTTCTCCAGCGGATGCGGCACCTTTGGCGGCAGGCGCTTGCCGACGATCGAGCGCTTATCGGGTATCTCCTCGCGCTCCAAGATCTGGCTCCCGATATGGCTACCGAGATCGATCACCTGGCAGCCGGTCCAATCGCAGAGGATCTGGGCATGATGATCGGCGATCAGCTCGTGGTCGAGAACCACATCGTTATCGCTGGCCTGTCCAACATGCGTCGTTGCCCTGACGAGGTCGACGATGTCCTCGCGTCCATCGGGATAGGTGATGACGAGAAGACCAAACGATAGCTCTGATCTGGCAGCCTCAAGCGACAGGGGTGCAGGCTTGGCAGTGTTCGTTTGCATGTCTGCGGGCTGGATCATCGGCGTATGGTTCCTACCTATGGGTGATGGATGGTCGGCGGCGTTGATCATCAGGTCGGCCACAAGAATCTACCGGCCAGCTTACGCCTACGCAGGAGCGTATGCGCTCCCGCGTAGGTGGTGTCATCGAGCACGATTTCGGATTATGGCTATGCACAGCCCGGTGCGCTACTCGACGACAATCGTGACGCTGACCCGATAGACGCCGGTGCCATTCGTGCCCGTGAGCTGAAAATCCCTGACCATGCTCGTTCCGAACGAAGCTTCAAGCTCTGCCCGCGTGATCGTGATCGCGCCGGGGCTGATCAAGCTGTTGTTGCCATCGTTCTGCTCAGGCGCAAGATCGCGGTCCTCACCCTGCACGTTAATCGTGAGCGAGCTGCCGGGATCGGTAAACGTTATCGGCGACATACTGGGCGCATAGGTATAGCCCCTCACGACGCCTCCTTGCACAGAGGTACTGGCAGCCGTACCCTGTGCATTGGCCGGACTACCCTGAAGCGTGAAGAAGACCTCGTCGCCGTTCCCGATAGGCGGTGATTCGAGCGGCTGGCTGCAATACACCTGCGAGATCGTCAATGTCACCTTGGTGATGCTTGCCGGGCAACTGCTCTTAAAGAAGGCGTTCTTGAATAATTGCTTTCCCTGATCCGTCATGCTCGTGGGCGCGCCCGTAAAGCCCCACAGCTTGTGGCACGCGCCGTTGACCTCCTGGGCAGCGATCGGGTAGTAGGGCGTGCTGTCGGTTTTCTGTCCGACGCGGATCAGGCCAAGCTTGGGCTGAGGGCTGTACATGCCCACCAGCGACGTATCAGCCGTGTAGAGCGGAACGACGGCGTTGGTATCAATGCTCTGCCACATGAACGTATCCTGGCGATTCGCGGCGATGACATCTTTGCCGCTCGCCTGCCAGTCGCTATTATCCAGCTCCAGGGACGGGGCCACAGCCGCCGCCGCTTTGAAGAAGGATCTGCCGCCCATGCCGACGCCGATGATCGGTTTATTTAAGTCCCAGACTGATCCCACATTCGCCGACGACCAGCTCGTGTCGTTGCCGACGATCACGCTCATCCATCTGGCTCGATTGGGATGGGCTGCCACTGCGGATTGGGAAACCACGTCGACCTGCACGCTGTCGATGATCAGTTGGCTGAACGAAGACCCGCTGGTCGTATCGTTATTGTAGACATACGCCGCGTAGGGCATATCGCAGGTCAGGGTAAAGTTCGATTGTCCGGACGAAACAGCAACCGGCTCGATCACGTCGAGACGCGCCCAGCCGCTCGTGGACTGTGAGACAGAGACATTCCAGCTATTGCTGACGGGGTACGATCCGGCGCTGGTGAACGTGTACGTCGCGTCAGGCGACATACTGCCGTCGCTGCGAGTCCAGTGGTATTTAACGGTCACGGGGCCATTGACCCTGATCGTGCCGCTGAAGCCGAATGTTTCCTGGCATCTTCGGCTGCTCGATGGATTGGCCTGCGCCTGGGCAATCGCCTCCACGACCAGCGGCAGCGGCGTTGGCGTGACCGAAGGCGTCGGCGTGTTCGTGGGCGTGGGCGTAGGCAGCGGCGGCAGCGTCGGCGCGATAAACGTCGTCGGGAGCGCGGTTGCCACACCGATCGTCGGCGTCGACGTCGGGGCTTGCGTCGCGGTGGGATTGGGCGTGGCCGTTGGCGGCGGAGTCGCAGTGCCCGTCGCGGTGCCCGTCGCGGTGGGATTGGGCGTGGCCGTCGGCGGCGTGGTTGGCGATGCGGCGGGCGATGGCGCTGTCGGATCCGCGATCGGCACCAGGCCAGCGCCGGGATCGGTCGGCACAAGCGTCGGCTCCAGCGTCGGCACGATCTCGGTCCCGGTAGCCGTCACCGTCTGAGTGAGCGTTAAGGCCGAGTCGGTGCTAAAAATCGTCGCGGTTGTCGTCATGCTTGGCGTGGGCGTGGCCGAGGGCATGAGCGCCGCGACGATCCTGGGCTTGTTGTAGCGGTAGAGGTACCACATGCCGCTGCACGCCGCCATCAGCAGCGGCATCAGGAACATCAAAAGCTGCGGCGAGATCGGCGGACGATGCACCAGCCGACCGCCAACCTGCTGGTGCGGCGCTGACTGGTCGTTCGGCGCGACGTTGACCGTGAAGGGATAGATCTTGGGGCTGCCCACCCAGTGCAGCGCGATCAGCCGCGCGCGTGTGCGCACCGTGCCCGTCTCGCCGGGACCCACCTTGAGCGTCGCGGGATGAAAGCGAAACGTAATCGCATTCTCGGCCTCGCGTCCCTCGAACTGAAAGACGCGCTCGCTGTTACTGCGGTTCGCCACCTGGATCTCGTAGGTGCCCTGGACTCGTGCCGTCTGCTGCTGCGGGTTGATGTCGAGCGCGAACTCGCTGAACGGCAGGATCGTGAGCGTGCCCGCGACGACCGGACGCTCGGCGGGATGCTGCTCGGAGCGCGCGATGACCTCAAAGGTATGTGTGCCTGCGCGGCTGCTCGGATCGCGCGGCGGATTGATCAGGATCTGCGCCTCGCCCTGACCGCCCGGAAAGAGCGAGAGCGTGTTTGGCTTGATCGTCACCCAGGAGGGCGGCACGCCGTCCACCACTAGCTCAATGCGGTTGACGACGGTCGAGCGGTTGACGACGAAGATCGACGTAAACGCCGAGCCGCCAGCGTGCGCCGCCAGATCGCTGGCCGTCAGCGTCAGATTGACCGAGCTGTGCCCGGTGCTGCTGGCCGTGTGCAGACCAAACTCGCCGGCGGGCACCGCGCGCATCGGCGACGGCGCGGTCAGGCCGCTCTGCGCGAAAGGATTGCCCGTGGGCACGCCCTCGGCGGGCGGCGCGCCGCGATTGAACGGCGCGACAATCGCCGGGACCGCAAGCGTCGGCGCGTTCGGGCCGCTTGGCTGCGTCGCATCGGAGGCTCCAGCGATTTGCGGATAGGCAATAATGCGCGTGTTGCCGATCTGGACCGTCACGCCCTCGGTCAGGACCTGTGGCTGCTGGCTGGCGAGGCGCTCGCCCTCGACAAACGTACCGTTGGCGCTCGTCAGGTCCACAATCCAGCAGCCCTCGCTGTCGCAGACGATCTTGGCGTGGTAGGGTGATACCGTCGCCTCATTGAGCACTACATCGTTATCGTCGGCACGTCCAATCGTAAGCTCATCTCGCAGCGGCAGATCTTGTTGCAGACCGCCGCGATGGTAGATTTGCAGCCAGCCATAGTCCATATGAAGATCCTTTCCGGCGCACTGTATGTCGTCGGCGATGGAAGCTAGGATGCGGCAACGGTTGCCTGATGAATCTCCAAGATATAGCCGGTATGCGCCGGCTTTTCCGACTCGATGATTGCTTCGATGATGTCGCGATCGATCTCGTCGGGATCGGGCACGTTGAGCACGACGCGAAACACATGCGGCGGTAGCGGCTCCTGCTCGCCGTTCTGCTCCGTCTCATGCGGCTCGACGATGATCGGCTTCACGCCCGCGTACAGCTTGATATACTCGCTCAGCCCGCGCCGCGTGCCACGCCAGCGATACAGGTCCGGCGCCGCGCGGATCAGCGCGCGGCGCTGCTCGACCGTCCAGTTCTCGTTCAGCACCAGATCGACCCACGAGGCCAGCCACGGCAAAAACGACTCCGGCGTCAGGCGCGGGTCGAAATAGAACGGGATCTGATCGATCATGCGCTCAAGCGGATCATTGATCGCCTCGAAGATCAGCAGAAAACGACCGAGAAAGTCGTCGGCCTGGTAGCACGGCGGCAAGTACTGAAGGTACGAGCTAACGCTGTCGTCGAGATACAAACTGCGCTGGACGCGGGGCGGGCCGCCGTTGCCGCGCAGCCGCCGCACCGTCGAGCGCTTGGGCGGCGGCGGTGCTGGCTGGACGATCTGCGGCAGCTTGGCCGCGATCTCAGGCCGCAGCACCGGCGACAGCGTTTCTAGCTGCTGCTGGGCGTTATACTTGACCTCGTACGCGCCGACGTAGATCGTATCGCCGTCGCGCAGCAGCGTGCGAATATTCGGCTGGAGCGTGACCTGATTCAGCAGCGTGCCGCCGTTGCCCAGGTTGATCGCCCAGCAGCCGTCGGGCAGGCACAGCACGCGGATATGAAACCGCTCGATCTGCTCGTCCTCGAAGACGATCTCGTTCTCAGGCGCGCGGCCAATCGTCATGCTGCCCAGGCGTAGCGTGTACTTCCTGGGCGTGCCGTGCTGGTCGAGGTAGCTAAGTAACCCGTAATCCATCGCTTATAGCATTTCAGTTATACGACGGCAATGCGATGCTCTGCCGATGCGATTAGTCCATTTGGCGTCAGCGTGATGCGATCCTGCGGCTCTTTTTTGCCTTCGAGCCAGAGCTTCACGTGCTCGATGTATTCAACGCCCGGCACGCTCTGGAGCACCGCGTACACCTCCGAGATGTAGAGATCGCGTCCGAACGGCCAGCCGCTCTGGTCGTGGCCGCCGACGACCGGGTTGAGGAAGCGGTAGAGCTTGGTCTGAGCATCGCGGCGCACGGCTTCCGGATCAGTCTCAGGCCGCGTTTTGAGCCGCGCATCGACCGAAACCCACACGTAGTCGGGCTGTCCGATCTTGATGATCGTGGTCAGCAGGCGGCGCTCGTCGAGGTACTGCTGCACCTCCTGGATCGCCTCCTGCGGCATGCGGAGCTGTTCGGGCAGGATACGGCCCTCGGCGGCGGACAGATCGGGCACCAGCAGCATCTGCACGACGCCTGGCGGCGGTGTGTTTGCCATGCCCACGGCGCGCGGTTGCAGGCAGCGCGCCCGCGCCACGCTCGACGACGCCTGTTTGGCAAGGTACTCGTAGTCTTCCACGGTGACAGCCCGATCGCGGGTGCGGAGCATCTGCGGCGCGCGCAGCTTGGCTCGCTCCAGGCTTTCTGCGTCGCGACCGCCGATCGCGCGCTGGCGGTTGGTGACGCGATCGACGTAGGGCACGGCGTTTTTCAGCACGCTCAGCTTGCCGGTGTCGACGTTGCCCAGCGAGCCGCCGCCGCTGCGGTAGCGGCTGAAGCGTACCAGGCTGCCGCGTGGCGGGATCGCGCCGTACTGACGGCCCGTGCCGTCGGGCTCGCGCATGAACGGCCCGAAGCGGACCTCGCCCGTCACGCTGTCGAGGACAAAATGCTTGTTCTGCGGCATCGACTGGGCAAAATCGGCGCGCTCCTCCCAGACCGTCCAGGTGCCGTCCTCTTCCTGCACCTCCAGCGTCTCGTGCGGCTGGCGCGGCAGAACCGGCGTGGCCTCCAGCCGGTAGGTCTGTCCCGGCATGCCATCGCTGCGGCCCAGGATCTCGCCGACGATCGTGCGCGCGTGTGTCGCGGTCATCATCCCGCCCATCGAGCCGGAGTCGATCGTATAGATCATCGGCGACGCCGAGTAGGTGGGCTGTCCCGGCTTGGGCGGCGTATGGCGGCAGCGCAGCCAGTAGCCGCGCTTCCCGCCGAAGTCGATCGGAGCCATGCCCGGCGGCAGGTGCAGCAGGACGCGGCCCTTCTTGTTGAGGCCGCCCGTCTCGTCGTTGCGCTTGCCGTGCTCGTCGCGATCGAACTCCGCCTCCGACCAGCCTTCGGTACACCAGGCTTCCCACGAGAGCGGCGGGTTGGTCGGATCGACGCCGATACCCTCGATCGTACAGTCGATCCACAGCGCGAGAATATGGTTGCTATGATCCTGCTCGTAGCACAGGTAGAACGCATCGCCGGGATTGGGCTGCGGGCTGAACGCCAGAAACGACTGGTTGGGCACGTCCAGCTTCCAGAACTGATCCTCAAAGTTGCGCTCGTCCGGCGACGTGAAGCAGCCGATCAGCTTGGTTGGCCGTACCACCAGATCGGCGTCGGTGCTGAAGCTGACGGCGGCCTCGGCGGCGGTCTGCACTGTCGCCACCTCGGTGCCAGTCGGGACCGTCACCGTCTCGCTGGATGGCGCGGCCAGCCAGAAGGTCAGCGTCGTGCGCGCGGCGGTCGGCGGCTGAAGCTGCACGCCCATCAGCTCCATAAAGTTGATATAGCTTTTTTCGGGGACGCGATTGAGCCGGTAGAGCATCGTCTCGGTCATCCAGGCAAACAGCTCGATCAGCGTCACGCCGGGATCGCTCACGTTGTGGTCGGTCCACTGCGGGCAGTAGCGCGGAATCATCCGCTTGGCCTCGTCCACAAGGTCTTGAAAGCGGCGATCATCTAAATTCGGTGTTGGAAGCGGCATCGATATCTCCTACGACGACGAGCAAGCGGATCGGGCGGTGCGGCGACTAGGGCTCGCCCGGAATGGTATAGAAGGGATAGACCAACGCCCGCTCGTCGTGGGTCGCTCGAATACGATAGGCGATGTGAATCAACAAACACGAGGGACTCTCAGGATCGGGCTCGACGTTCACGTCCTCGACATCGATCCGTGGCTCCCACCATCCCAGCGCCTCTTTGACATGATGCGACACTGCGGCGGCGGTGCCCGCGTTGATCGGCGCGAAGATCAGCTCATGGATGCGACAGCCGAACTCAGGCCGCATCACGCGCTGGCCCTTGGGCGTGCTCAGAATAATTTCGATCGCCTCTTCGATCTCTTGTTCGCGCGAGGAGAGCGCAATGTTGCCTCGCCCATCGACTCCCGGCGGAAAGCGCCAGCCTGAGCCGATAATATCGCCTAGTTGAGTCATGCTGAACCTTTGCTACTCACGCTCGGATCTGCCCGCAGCCGCACCGGCAGCCATCTTAGCCGCCGATCATCACGTTGGGCGCTCCCTTGGCGACCACGGTGGTCGTCGGCACGCCCGCGCTGTTCACGCCGTTGACCTGGCTGGTGATCCGCGCGGCAGGACGGCCTCCAATCAAGACCGTGCCGCTGCCCATGGTGATCGTGCCGGTACAGGCCGCGCCTACGGTCGCATCGCCGACGCATGCCGCCGGTAGCCCACCGATCAGTACTGTTGGAGCGCCCGGCCCGGTGATGATGTCGCCGGTCGCGGTGGTATCGGTTAAGCGCGCCGCAGGGAAACTCATATATACCCCTTTTTCAGCCTTGAAAACCAGCCATTCGGTACCGGATCGGGCTGGCAACTTAGTTGATCTTGACCATCGCCCCCTGGATGGTTAGCGCCGCGCTTGACTTAACATCGAGCATCGAGTTGGCCTGGACGGTCATGCCGCTGTTGGAGCGCAGCTCGACGCCGCTGGACGTAATCGTGAGCTGGCCGCCCGTGCCTTTGATCTCGACATCGCCGCCCGACGTGATCTTGACGGCTTTGCCCTGGTCGTCGAGCAGCACCGTATGGCTTTGCGATTTGATCTGGATCTGCTTATCGGTGTCGTTGATGTTGATCAGATGCCCACCGGCGGTCTTGATCTGGATAAAGCCGGGACCGGCGTCGTCTTTGAAGACGATCTGGTGCCCGACGCGCGTCTTGAAAATGCGCTGCTCGACTTTGCCACCGGCCACGGCGACGACGGGCGCTGTATCTTTGCTGTTCCACAGCCCGCCGATGATGTAGGGCCGGTTGATGTCGCCGTGCTCGAAAGCAACCAGCACCTCGTCTTCGACTTCGGGCACGACCATGAAGCCGCGATCTTTGCCGCCGCCGGTCCCGACGAGTCGCGCCCAGTCGCTCTCCTGGCCTTCGTCGAGCCAGGGAAACTTGACTTTGACACGGCCCAGCTTGTCGGGATCGTTGATGTTGGTGACGACGCCGATGACCACGCCCTCGATTCTGTGCTGCCCGTGATGCCCGTTGACCGACGCGACGAGATTACGCGGCTGCCGCCCGTTGACCGTGAAGATGGTGGTGTAGCCGCCCTTCGGCGTGTACTCATGGCGCGTGGCGGTGACAAAATATTTGCCGCCCAGCCGTGTGCCGACTCCGCTAATTTCGACCGTGGTGCCTGCTTTCAGGGCTGGCTCCCCGTTACAGAGTCCTTCGGCCACGAGATAGCCACCGGAAAGCTCGTCAAGTGTCGCCTGCGCAAGATAATCGGCCTCGCCCTGCGTGCGGACCGGCTGATTGGTGACGGTGAGCGTCGCCGCCGAGCCAAAGGACTCCTGCGCCGCCTCGCCGCCAGTCTTGCCATCGCCGATCTGTGACGGCTTGGCCGCCTGCGTGGCCTTGCCGACGATCGCCCGCTTCATCTTGGGGTCCCAGCCGCGCACCTGGACATCGTTGGGCTGCGCGATGGCTGTAAGCCGCACACGGAAGGTGCGTAGCGAAAGGCCCCACTCCTGAGCGGGCGCGGCTGGCGGCGAGGCCTCGGCGCGGCGGAAGCGCAGCTTGCGCTCGTCTGCGGTGATACTGTAGCCGATCCGGGCAGCCCGCGCCCGCAAAAAATCCATGTCGGTCTGGTTATCTTGAATGACATAGGCGTGCTGAGCGCTGGTCGCCTCCGCATCGACGGTCAGCCCGGCCTCACGCGCGATCTGCGAGGCTATGTCGCTATCGGTCTGATTGAGGAATGTCCGCGTTTTGCGGCCCCGGTACAGCCGATGCGATCGATCGTAGCCGCGCACCGTAATCGTGGGAGTATGCTGCTCGAACTCCGGCTCCAGCGCCGTGATCTCGCCGGTCATGATCGTTTTTTGCTGTCCGCCCGGCGCGGCAGCTCCAAGTGTCACCTCACGGCCCAGCTTGAACTGATCGCCGTCGGTCAGCGTGAGATTGGGATCATGAAAGCGCAGCGCAAACATGGCCGGCTGCCCAATGTCGTCCTCGACAACCGCGTCTTGAAGGGCATTCATTACCTCAGGCGGCGCGTTGGAGCCATCCACCTGGATAAAAAACTGACCGATAGAACTCTTCTGCTGATTCGGAGGCATACATCATCCCTGTATCGTATGGTCGGGCTATGGCGGCACAAACTAGCGCGACGGCAGCGGCGTGATCATCAGCATATCGCCGGGACGCAGCCGTCGGGGATCAGAAATATTATTGGTATTCGCAAGATGTCGCCACACGGTCGGGTCGCCGTACTCTTCGTACGCAATGTACGGCAGGGTCTCACCCTCACGGACGGTCCGCACGTGTTCGCCAGGATTACCGCCGGAGGTCGGGTTTTGTCGCGGGTACTGGCCTTCGTCAAAGGCCTGCTTGAACGAGACATCGAGCACCGCCCGCAGGGGCGTTCCGTCCGGGGCAAAGAGCGTGAATTTTTGCGAGATGCTGGTGATCACCGCCTCGAACGACCACATCGTGCCCCACACAAACCGACAGTATGGCGGCTCTCCCTTTTTGGTCTTCGGATGCTTTCTATTTTCGTTGATCTTCATCATGTCCCACAGCCCTTTGGTGTACTTGCGTACATCGCGGCCTGCCACGACGCCCAGGTTCAGATGGCTGTGCGACTCATTCGTATCGAAGAGAAGCTGAATTGATAGCGTTGAAGGCTCGCCGCCGCTAAACTCCAGTGGCGGAATATCAAGCCCCTTTGTCTCTGATTCCTTCCAGCCATTGCTTTTGGAGAAGGTATATTCCTTGGGATTGAACATGCACGGGACTTTTTCACCAGTGTGCAGATTGATGATTTCTGCTTTCGCGAGTTGACCGCTGCGCATAGATGTCCTCTTGTTAGACTATCTTGATCAGTAACGTCCCAATCGCTCTCGATCGATCAGCAGCCGGTGCCGTAATCGAGCATAGACCTGACGTGCAAGCTTTTCGATGTCGTGCTTGGCCTCTTTGCCTGCCTCGCCCTTTGCCGCTGCGTCGGCGCTGCCGCCTGACGGCTGCGCGGCGCTCGCCTCGGCCTCCCCGCCCTGGCCCTGCTCCGGCGTCCGCTGGATGTCGGGTCGCGCCGGTTTGAGCAGCGCAAGATCGGCGGTCGTGCGGCTGATCGGGGCTTGACGGCTCGCGCCAGAAGGCTGATCCGGCGTATCGGCTGACGCGAGCGTGTGGTCAGCGCCTCCGAACAGCCCGGCTTCTCCGTCAGCGCCAGGATGCCTGTCGGTGAGCATGCGCTGAAGCAGCGGCAATCCTAGCGTCCCCGATTCCGATCCGGCCTGATTCGGCGCGAGCGGCGAAGCGCTGCGCTGGAAGTATCCAGATGCGGGAGCGCCCAGGCTGCTCATCGTGGATTGTCCTGACAGTAGAGCGGGAAGACTGGCGCGTTGCAGCAATGGGCGAGCGCTGCCCATGTCGACGGCGCTGGCTGGCTGCTGGAATGCGCCCGCGCCAGCCTCAGGCGTGTCTGCCGCCATCGGCAAGAATTCCTGCTCCGGTGCCGCAAAGCCTGGTACCGACGGCAGGATCGCCGAGCGACGCACGAGCGCGGATGCCAACGAAGGCGCTGCGACATGCAGCACTGGTGTCGATTCGTGTGTCGGGGAGTCGCCTGGGCTTGCCGGACCTGTTTCCGCTGCGCTGTCGAAGGCGGGCATGTGCGGCATCTGCATCCTGAGCAAGGGCATCGGGGCCGCGCCGGGCGTGGCGTCGAGGGCGAGGCGTTGCAGCACGCGCGCGGCGACGCCGTGGCTGGTGGGCGCGGCAGGCGGCGGGCTGCTGGTGGGTGTGGGCGCGACAGGGAGCGCGTGCTGGAGGCTGAGGCGTTGCAGCAGCGGCAGGGCGCTCCAGTCCAGGGCAGGCGCGGCGCTGGCAGCGGGCGCGGACGCGGGCGTTGTGGCCGCCGGGCTGCCGGTGGGACCCGACGTGATGCCGGGCATGGCCTCGCGCTGGAGCGGAGCCTGGGGCAGCGCGGGCACGATCGGTGAGCGGCGGAGCAGCGGCAGCGCGGCGACGTGCGACGTGCTGGGCGGGCTGCTCGCCGTGCCCTCCGCCGGTGTCATCTCTGGCAAAAACTGCGCTGTGCCGGGCTGATCAGCGCTACGCATCACAGCGGCGCTTGTCGGCGGGGTTGCGCTGCCGATCGCCGGATCGTAGAGCGGCTGCGACCAATCGGCGCTATCTGCTCTCGTCTGCGCCATCGTCGGTGCGTCGGGCGTGTGCATCCTGAGCAAAGGCAGCGGCCGGTACGACTGTCCCGCAAGCGACGGCATGATCGCCGAGCGGCGGATCGTCGGCGCTGCGTCAAAGCCCGTAAGCTCGCTCGTCGCTTCACCCGCCGTTTCCGAATCGACCATGCTACCCGACTCTACGCCATGCCCGATCGACTGGGCTGCGGTGTGCATCACAGCCGAGGGCGTTACTGGCGTCTGCATCCTGAGCAAGGGCATCGGGGCAGCGCTGGGGGTGCCGTCGAGGGCGAGGCGTTGCAGCACGCGCGCGGCGATGCCGTGGCTGGTGGGCGCGGCAGGCGGCGGGCTGCTCGTGGACGTGGCAGGCGCGGCAGGCAGCGTGTGCTGAAGGCTGAGCCGTTGTAGCAGCGGCAGGGCGCTCCAGTCCAGGGCAGGCACGGCGCTAGCAGCGGGCGCGGATGCAGGCGTTGTGGCCGCCGGGCTGCCGGTGGGAGCCGACGTGATGCCGGGCATGGCCGCGCGCTGGAGCGGGGCCTGGGGCAGCGCGGGCACGATCGCCGAGCGGCGGAGCAGCGGCAGCGCGGCGACGTGCGACGTGCTGGGCGGGCTGCTCGCCGTGCCCTCCGTAGGCGTCACCAGTGGGAGCGCTGCGGAGCCGCTCGATTGCTCGGTGGCGCGCATGAGCGTGATCGCCCCTGGTAGCGCGTATGTCCTGAGCAGCGGCATCGGCGCGGAGCTTCCCTGCGCATTGCCCGTGCTGTAGCGTTGCAGCAGCCGTGCCGCCAGCGGCAGCACAGCATTCATCGCCCTGTCCCGCGCAGACGGGCTGGACTGGCGGCGAATGACCGGCGCGGACTCGCTCGTCGCTTCTGCGCCTGGACCATCGGCGCCGCGATCCACGCCTGAGCCAGTATTGGACAGTGTGGGCGCTGCGGAAGCGCCTGGCGTCCGCTGCACGATTGGCACAGGCGGCGCGTCGGCGGTCGCGCGGGCGATGCTGGCAGCGCTCGATGCCGCGCTGTCCTGCTCAGGCAAGCCGCTGTCGCCGGGCGCGACGTGAGTCGCGTGATCCTGGGCGGCGCTGGCAGCCGGAGCATCGGCGCTATCGGGTGCAAGACGCGCGATCACCGGCTGATCGGGCGTGGCAGCAGCGGTGCTCTGAGGGGTCGTGTCGGGCGTGCGCTGGATCGGATCGGCAGTGACGCTCTGAGGAGTCGCGTCGGGCGTGCGCTGGATCGGATCGGCAGCGGTGCTCTGAGGAGTCGCGTCAGGCGTGCGCTGGATCGGATCGGCTGCGACGCTATCGCTGGCAGACGGGGCGGATGAGGCAGGCGCATCGGGTGCGCGCTGCACATCTGGCTGCGTGGCGCTCTCGGCGGCGCTGCTCGACGATTGGGCTGTATCTGCCGGAGAAGTTGACGTAATATCCTGGCGCGTATCCGGCTGTGCGCTCGGCTGCGGTGTCGCGGCGGGAGCGTCGGCTCGGCGGGCGATCTGGGCGCTCTGCGGAGAGGAAACCGGCGGGGCCGCATTATCATTTGAGCGTGCAGGCCGTACCACTGGCAGCTCGCCTGAAGCCGAAGGCGCGGCGCTGCTGGGCGCTGCCGGGATCTCGTCGGCCTCGCCTGCGCTCTCTGAAAGTCCCATCCGCATCAACGGATTTTGGGGCGTGCCGCGAAACAGCGTCATCGAGCGCGTGGCCGCAGTTTGTATCGTCGGCGTCGATGCATCGGGCGCTGCCGACGACGTATCCGCTGATTCGCTCGCGGGCGCATCGGGCGCTGCGGGAGTCGAGGCGCCGGGCTGCTCACCCGAAGGCTGGCGTTGTAGCGAGGCCGGGGCGGAATCAGGCGACGGGGTTTCTGTCGAGCGCTGAATCGCTGGTGTTGCGGCGGGCGGCGCTACCTCCGTCGAGCGCTGAATCGCTGGCGTTGCGGCAGGCGGCGCTGCCTCCGTCGAGCGCTGAATCGCTGGCGTTGCGGCGGGCGGCGTGGTTTCTGTCGAGCGGCGGATCTGCGGCTCGGCCTGCGGCGATGCCCCCGTGGGCTGTGGCGCGGGAGCCGATGAGTAGCTCGGCTGCTCCGTCGAGCGCTGCACAGGCGCGGAGCGCGGCGACTGGACCTGCCAGCCGGAGGCCATCAGATCGCTGAGCAGCGGATCGGCGGCGGGCGTGTCTGCCATGCGCGCGATCGGCGCGGCTGCCGGGGCGGCGGCGGGCGCGAACGGATCGGCGCTCGACCACGGCAGCGCGCCCTGGCGTGCCGCGCTCACCTGGCGCTGCGCGGGCGCGTACGGCGCGAGCTTCAGCTCGCTGTTCGACGGCTCAAGCTCGCTGGCGGCAAAGCGCTGCGCGAAGCTATCGGCCCAGATGCCGGGCGAATTGGTGGGCTCGAAGCGCCGGAACAAACGCGACCCGAAGCTGGCGGAGCGCGGCGGCTGATTGTGAGCCGCGATGCGCTCGCCCCAGCCTGCGATCTGCGCGGTGCGCTGCACCAGCCGCATGGTCTGCGCGATGCTGGACGGCAGCGTGATGTCTGGTGTGTGTGCGTTGTCGTTCTTCGATGCAGACATGTAGCGTTATGCCCCGACGCGCTCAAAGCCATTATGAATCAGTTCGATCGACTCGACCGCGACCTCGTTGGCATCGGCCTTGAAGGTCGGGCCGTTCCATTTGATCGGCACGGCATCGGCGATGTTCCAGCGCACCTCAGGATAGCCCTGGTAGCCGCACAGGATGATCGAAATATCGTAGCGCTTGACCTTGCCCAGACGGCTGCTGTTGAACCAGTTCCACAGCTCGGCGCTGGCGATGCCCCGCTTCAACGTCAGATTTGAAAACTTGGTGCGGCCCGGCAGCCGGTGCGTAAACCCATTGCGACCGCCCTCCTGCCACTCAAAGATCTCAGTCTCAGCCTGAAGGCCGGAGCACTCGCTAAAGGCAGCTTCGGTAATGCCCTTGATTTCCACCATAAAACGGTAGGTGCTATAGACTTTGCGCTGTTTTGTCATTGCCACACTCTCTCACGTAGCAGGGTGATCGACATCGCCGACGCTGCTCTACGATCCCGCTGTCTGTATGGACGGCAGCTATTCGCGCCTTAAACCACGCAACCGCTCGTTCGCGATCTCCAGATCGCGGCGGAGCAGGCGTTCAACTGCGGCGGTCAACGCTTCAAGATCGACCGCTGGCTTGCCGTCCATCGGCTCTTCAGCGGATTGCGCACCTTGCGGTTGCTCTGCTGTCTGATCCATCGATCAGCTCCATGATCACTCTTCGCTCGCCTCGTTGAGCCGCTGATTGATGGCTCCAATCTGTTCGAGCCATGCCTGTCGCTCTGGATGCTCCAGCGCGAGAATCTCATCCAGCGGCCAGTGGAAATGGTAGGCGATGTAGGCTACCTCCTCATAGAGCCGGTCGAGGGGGTAGCCAATCATCCCCCCAGGCGGCCCGTGTCGATCTCGAACTGGTGCGAGCATTCGGGACATGCCACCGCAACCAGGCTGGTGCCGGTTTCGTTGATCCGGCGATAAAAATCTTGCAGAAACGCCAGATCGGCAGAGAAAAGCTCTTCGATCACGCCCGGATTAACATCGCGCAGTGTACCGAGCTTGGTAATCACCCGCGACAGCAAAATAATCACCAGATACGCCTGGTTGGAGCGCACGCGCGGATCGCGCATCGGCGCGATCTCGTCCATCGCCGTTGCCAGGCGCATCGTACCCTGGCGATGCACATTGCCCTCGCGGTCGACATAGCCGCGCGGCAGCGTAAACTCGAATTCAGTCTGGAGGGTCATCTACGTCTCGACTCTCGTCTCTTGAAATTGAGTGATGTAGGAGGGGCGTCGTACCATACGCCCCTCCCAGGCCATAATCCCAGGGCGTTGCACGCTACTTGACGCGCTGCAAGCCCTCGTGCGCCAGCACGATCTCCTCGACGGCAATATCGTTGTTATTGGCGTTGAGCTGCGGGCCGCTGATCTTCATCGGCCAGCAATCGGTGACGTTCCAGCGGGCGATCTCCTCGTTAGCCTGATTGTACAGCACGATCGAGCCGTTCTTGCGCGCCAGCTCGACATAGCCGTCTTCGACTTTCTTGCGCCATTCCCACAGCTCCATGATGTCGGTGATGCCGCGCTTGAGCGTAATATCGGACCATTTCAGCACGCCGGGCACCTTTTTGATGATGACGTTGCCGTTCTTGTCCGCCTCTTTGTACTCGATCACCTGCGACTCCGAGGTCAGGCCGCTGCACTCGCGGAACCGCGCCTGGGTGATGCCGTCGATCTCAAGGTAAAAATGGTATCCGGTTAACGGATCTCTGCGCAAACCAACGCCCATGCGTGTCCTCCTTTAGATGCTTGCTGTCGTGTATGTTGGATGAACGTTACTCGTTGATGCCGCCGCCGCTGCTCATCTGGCTGAAGCGGAAGACCACGAACTCGGCGGGCTTGACCGGCGCGATACCGACCTCGACGATCAACTGGCCGACGTCGCGCACCTCCGGCGGATTCAGCTCGGCGTCACACTTGACATAGAACGCCTCTTCAGGCGTCGCGCCAAAGAGCGCGCCGTCGCGCCAGACGCGGGTCAGGAAGGCGGTGATCGTGCGCTTGACGCGCTCCCAGAGGTCCATGTCGTTGGGCTCGAAGACGGCCCACTGCGTGCCCTGGAAGATCGACTCTTCGATCATGTTGAAGAGACGGCGCACGTTGATGTACTGCCAGGAGGTGTCGTTGGAGAGCGTGCGCGCGCCCCAGACCAGGATGCCACGGCCAGGGAAGGCGCGGACGCAGTTGATGCCGTTCGGGTTGAGCAGCGCCTGCTCGCTGTTGATCAGCTGGCGCTCAAGCTTCAGCGCGCCGCGCACCTGCTCGTTGGCCGGCGCTTTATGCACGCCGCGCTCGGCGTCGGTGCGGGCATACACACCGGCGATGTGGCCGCTCGGCGGGATCATGATCTGGCTGCCTGCGCCGTTCTGCGGGCGCGGGTTGGCAACGTAGATCCAGGGATAGTAGAGCGCGCCGTACTTCGAGTTGAAGTTGGCCTCTTTCATGCGCCAGTCGTTGATCTCCTGCGGGGTCATGCCCGGCAGCGCGTCGAGAATGGCAAAGCGATCTTTCATCAGCTCGCAGTGCGTCAGCATCGCCTTCTGCACCGCGACGACATCCTCGCGCGTGAGCTTGCCCGTCAGGTAGCCGCCCATCAGGTCGGGGCACAACACCAGCGTGATCTCGTCGATCTCTTCGAGCGCGCCGATGCCGGTGCGCTGCGCGGGGTTGCCCTCGAAGCTCGCCGCCGTCGCCAGCGCGGTCTTCGTCGCCGACAGCGTGTAGGTGCCGTTCTGCGGGCGGCGCTCCAGCATCGAGCCTGCGCTGTCGAGTTCGAGCGCCTGAAGGATGCGCGACTCGCGGGTCAGCACTTCGACGGCGTTGCGCGTGCCCTTGCCACGGCCCATCGAGAGATTGTCGAAGACTTCGTCGGGCCGGTTCGGCGCTTTGACCGTCACCCTGAACTGCTCATTGGTCGCTCCCTCGCCGGTGGCGTCTTCGATCTCGATGCTGACGCTCTCGGCGGGAACGTTCTCGACCTTGCTGCGCAGCTCAAGCGCCTTGGTGCCCGTGCGGCTGGGCAGCGCGGCCCGCGCGACGCCACCGCGCGACGCCTGCTCGGACTCTTCTTTGGTTGCGATGCTCTGAATATAGCAAGCGGCTCCGCCGTTCTGGAAGTAGCCGTACACCGAGTGCGGCAGGTAGAAGCCGGGCACGAAGCCCTGCGTTTCGGGCGTGCCGAAATCATTGACGAACTGGGTCCAGCTTGAAACAAAGACCGGCTGGCCGGTGTTTCCGGCGGGACGACGCTCGGTAAAGCCAATGAATGCGGCAATGGAGGTGCCAACTCCCTGAATAGGCTTGCTTCCCCGATCCACCTCTTCGATATAAACGCCGGGGTACTGGTACTGAGGCATTATGGGCTCCTAAATGATGCTAAACGGTCTTCGGCGGAACGTGCGTATATCCTCCGAAATCTTCTCCTTCTTGTCGTGGTTATATAGGCCTAGCTCGTGGTAGTACCTCCTTCAGTGGGGGTGTCCGACAGGCTGCCTGGCCTGTCACCTACATCGATAACCATCTGGTGGCTCGGATTGCGAACGATCAGCGCATGGCGCAGCGTGCGACCGTCCGTTTTGACGGCCAGGGTGTAGCGTCCGGGGATCAGGCCGTTCAGCCGAAAGCGGCCCTCGGAGTCGCTGATGACGCGGTGGTTGTGCCCTTCGACGGTGATGACGGTGTCGGGCAGCGGCTGCTCGTGATCGCCACGGAGCGTGCCCTCAAGATTGAGGCGGCCCTGTGGGTCGGTGGTCACGGTGAGATCGTGCTCGTCGATCACGACCTGCCGGGTGTAGAGCGCGGGCTTGGTCGTGATCGACTCGGTAGCGCCGTCGCCGTTCTGCTGCGCCGATGGGCGCATCCGCAGGCTGGTGGTGAGCACGGGCGGCCCGGCGGGGATCGCCTCCGTATCCAGCGCCAGCGTGACGACGTAGCTCAGCGAGGGCTTGAGATGGTTCTCCAGCGCCGACCAGAACTCGCCGGGGCTTTTGAGCACGCCCTCGGTCTGCGCGATGCTGGTGTGGATCGGCCAGCCATACTCGGCTAGCATGCCCTGTAAATGCTGCGTGGGCATGATCGGAAAGCGAATCATCGTCCGCAGCACGTGCCAGAGCAGCCGGTGCTCGTCTTCGACGGCGCGCGTCCAGGCGGTGATCAGATAGGTTAGCTCGAAATGCAGCGGTGGCCGCCGCCGGGCCGCGCCGTTGGTGCCGCGCCGCTCCAGATCCCAGCCCTCCTCGCGAAGCTGCCGCCGCTCGCGGATGTCGAAAAGGTAGCAGTTGAGCGTCGGCTTCGAGATGCCGCCTGACCACTCGCGGTTGGGTAGATCGAAGCTTACGTCGACGTCGGCGGTGTCGAAGCCGCCCTCTTTGAGCAGGATCTGCCGGATTGTTTCGTCAAGCTCGCTGATCATGGTATCTATCGGCTACTACAGTGCGGCATAGAGCGTTTGGGCAGCAAACGATCCCTTGCCGAACCAGTAATGTATGGCTCCGCATGAAGCTGTGGTTATGTGTTGGACACGAAAGGTTGTAAGCTGTGTGCTGCCGTCTTGGTCTGAACTGTGCTGCGCGTACTGCCTGGCGCTTGGGTTGTGCGCCAGCTTCCTGGGAGGCTGCATCAGCTTGGTCGGCTGATGGAGGAAGCTGGTGCTGTGAACTTCGATATGGCGCTATCGATCGTCATGCCTGCGCGCTCCGTACGCTCAGGCCGTCTCGTGCTCTTCCTCGGCGCTCTGGCGCTGGGCATGACCGCCCTCGATGGCTGCGGCTGCGGCTGCGCCCGCTGCGTCGGCCTCTTGCTCGTGGTTATCGCCCGCTGGCCCGACGGTCATCGGCCCGCTGGTGCTCATCGAGCGCTGCTGCACCACGTGGGTTAGCTCGTGCCCAAGGAGCTTCGTGTCGGCGGGGCTGGCGCTCTCGCCGAAGAAGATGTCGTTGCCCGTCGTGAATGCTTTGGCGCTGATGCTGCGGTTGAGCTGATGGGATTCGCTATCGCTGTGGATGCGCACGTCCTTGAAGTTTGTGCCGAACGCGCCCTCCATCGACTCTCGCATCCCATCATCCATCGGCGAGCCGCTCCCGCGCTTCGACTGTATTCTACCGCCTAGATCACCGCTAATTGGTCCACCTTCGAGGCCGACTTCTGGTTTAGCCTGAACTGTGCCGCCCTCTTCCTGCTCTTCTTCGGCGGTACGCTGAACAGCGGAAGGATCATGCATCGCTTGTACGGCACCACCCTCTTCTTGCTCTTCCTCAGCGGTGCGCTGGACGGCGGGATCGTGCATCGCCTGGACCGCGCCGCCCTCCTCCTGCTCTTCTTCGGCAGTGCGCTGGACGGCGGCGGGATCGTGCATCGCCTGGACCGCGCCGCCTTCCTCCTGCTCTTCTTCGGCAGTGCGCTGGGCCAGCATACGCGCGATCTGCGCGTTGCCTACCTGGCGCTGTAAGTTGAGCAGCGGGTGCTGCGTCGAGCCAATGTCAGTATCGTTGGTGGACGCCTCGTTGGAGGCACGTCGGCGAATTTGCGACAGGTGCTCCCGGTTGTCGAGCGAGTGGTGCGATGACATCGAGTTGCCTCCGTGAGCTAATCCTCTTTGAGCTAAGTTGTTAGCTTCATTTGCTTTACAAGTCGTCGAGCGAAGATGTTAGGAATTATACTTTTGAAAAAATGCTTCTTTTACTTCAAGATCAATGAAGTCAATATCTTCATTAGTTTCTTCTGATTCAAGAATTTTAAGTCTTTCAAGGATAGATGGAATTAATGATGCTTTGTTTGAAGAACTCAAGCCATCTTCCTCGGTAAGCAATTGCATCATTTTGTACAAGGTATAAAGATCGCAAGTCGGCGCTTGTTCCTGCATATAACGGAGTGCTGTGCTGCGATCTCTTTCAAACAAGACTCGTAGTGCAGTAGCTTGAAGGTAACGATCGCTGTGCCCGGTGACTAAGATTTCTGCGGCTATCGGCGCAGCCGAAAGAGTTTCGCGCATCCATAGCTCAACCAGGGCTGAGTTTGCAATATATAACTCATTACCGAGAGCCAGTTTTTCAAGGATCGGCTCTGGAACAACACTATAATCAATATCCTCATCGTTCATGATGCTTAAGTGCTTCCATTCTTCTTCATCGAACTGATGCATAACTCATCTCCTTATTTCTTAATGTATATGATAGTATCGAGATATAACAGCGGCGGTGTCCCATCTTTGACCTCCCATTTGGAGTCTACTTTCATACTGCCATTGGGAACTACCATCTTGCTGCCATGATCGATCTTCGTCCCTACGACTAATTCAACATCGAGCTTCTCAATTTCACTTATCAAGTGTTCCATAATCTTGAAGGCATCTTGAAGCGAGTCCGGATCCATGCCAGCCTTAAGCAGAGACTTTAAGTTTCCTTGTGAGCGTTGGTAATTATGGAGTGGCTTTTCTTCGATCCATTTCAGGCGCTTTTGCTTCGCCGGATCTTTAGCGAATGCTCGCTGAGCTTCTTTACCAAGCTTCCCTGAGCGTTCAGCCTTGAGTTGCTCATACTCTTCGCGCTCACGAAATTGAACTTTGCCAGCTCCATAAATTTCGATCTTACCAGTAGGAATATAGGTTGACCCTTTCTTAACGCACTCAATGGGTTTCCCACCAAATTTCTGAGGAGCTTGAATCGTGACAATTTCAGCACCTATTTCTTTAGCTAGGGTATCTTTCTCAGGATTAACTTTGCCATGTACATGGTATTTTGTATCGGAGTCTTGTACCAGATTAAGAGAAACAAGATTATACTTTGACTTAATGGCAGGTAACTTCTTGCGAATACTCTCGGCTGTAGCGCCTTCTTCTGAGAGTACTTTCTCAGATTCGGAAATAGCTTGATCAAGATCTGCCTGCTTCTCAGCTTGGGATCGATGATCAGCGTTATTAGCTCCATTACCCTGTGGCGCTTTCCCCCGCCCCGCAAGCTTCTTGAAGCCCTTGGCCGCCGCCTTCACCACCGAATCGATCGCCGAGTTGATCGGCTTCTGGACCGAGCCGATGATCTTCTTCACGCGCTGGCTGATGCCGCCGACTCCAATCAGGCTGGCGAGGAAGCTGATCGCGACGGGCAGCGCCTTACCAAGCGTCTGCTCAACCCGGTTTGCAGCCGCGCCGATCGAGCCGCTAGCAATCGCGCCGATCGAGTCGAGGATCGCGCCGACTAGCTCCATAATCTGGCTGCCGCGCTCGATGAAGAACATGATAACATCATAGATCATCTTGCAGGCTTTGATGAACGCCGCCGCCGGGTTGAACAAGCTGATCAGCCAGGTGACGCCAGCGGTGATGATCTTGGTGATCACGAACTCTTTGATCTGACCGATGACCTGCTCTTTGAGATCGCCGACCTTATCCTGGATCAGATGCCACAGCCCGGCGGGGCCTTCGCTTGCCAGCACCTGGAAGACCTTGACCGTTCCTTCCATCAGCTTGACCGTCGGCTCGCCGACCAGCTTGACCGCCCGCGCGCGGATATTGGCGTATGTCAGGCCCATGACCTGCATCACGAGGCTCAAAATACCCTTGAGATCCAGGCTTTCGGGCATGCGAATGCCCGCATCGCCCAGTGCGCCGAAGAGCCAGCCCATCAGACCCTGCTGCAAATGCTTGCCGATGTTGCCGACGAACTGGTTAAGCCCTTGCTTGACCGCGCCGATCAGATTGCCCAGGAAGCGGATCGGATCTTTGATGATCGCCCCGATCACCCCTGCGGCGCGGCCCAGCACGCCCATCAGCATATTCTTGAGCTCGAGGATCGTCTGGATCACGCCGACGATCGCTTCCTTCGCCTTGGCGACGAGGCCCTGGTTGGCCTTCTGCATCTCCGTGATGCGCGCGTCCACGGCGTCGCGGGCCGCGACATACTTCTGCGCCAGGCTTTGCACCAGCGCTTCCTGCTTGGAGTCTACATCCTGCTCAAGCTGGTCGAAACGGCTCTGAATATCCTCGGCTGCCTGCTGCCCAACCTCGCGCAGATCACCGGGCAGCCCGCTGACAAACTGCTGGATCTCCTGCCGTCCCTGCGCGATCCGCGCTTTGGCTCGCGTCAGCTCAGCGCCGACCACATCCGCGACCGAGTTGATCACGACTTGCATCTGCTTAAGGTAGAGCTGGCGACCCTCCTGGAAAAAGCTGTTGACCTCGCTCGGCATGCCCAGCAGCTTATCTTTGAGCCATTTGCCCTTGCCCAGCAGCCCGCTGTAGCGCTGATCTTTATAGGCTTTCATGCGCTTGTCGACGTGCTGCTCGAACGCCGCCCGCGCGGCGCTCTCGCCGCGCTCGAAGACGCCGTTGACCTTACCGTCGAGGCCGTCGAGGATGCTGGTGACTTCGGTTTTGGTTTTGCTGTACAGCGCCTCGATGCGCGTCGCGACCTCGGCCCGTTTGCGCTCGTCCTGAGTCTTGGCCGTGTTCTTGTTGCCGAGCACCTTGCCAAGCGCCCCGACGCGGCCCGTATGCATACCGCCGGTCGC
>DASUTC010000157.1 GCA_036374795.1 Herpetosiphonaceae bacterium | reverse complement strand
TCCAGGTCAGAAATCCCAGGCCAAGGATCAGACCCCAGAGCGTAGCCGCCCGCTGATCGCCTTTGGCAACCCACGCGGCAGGCACGACGAAGCTGCCAACGGTCCACAGATGCGCCTTGCCCAGGATTTCGAGCATCAATGCCAGGAGCAGCACGGCTGCAAAGAGCATGAGCCGGACATCATGGCCGATAAACGCTCGGAAGATCTGCCCCGCCGAGGAAACGATGACACCCGTGATGAGGCCGCCGACCACCGACGCCAGCACATAGATCAGCGCATATGCTTTTCGATTAATCTTGGAACCATCCAGGCTCCCTATAACATTCAGCCCTCAAGTGCTATCGGTGCCCGCCAGTGCCGCGCCGACCGCTACGAGTATGAGCATTTCAAGCATTGAATGATCCTCTCAGCAATGAATCTGGGTAGCCCGAAACGAAGCGTGCTCGCCTTTCCTGAGCTACCCAGAGTCGTCTGTCGTCCGGGCTAGTAGTGGAGCGTTGACCGGCAGCCGCAGTAGTTACCACCCTTGCACAGGATAGGACCGGAGCGGATACAGTCGCGGCACTTGTGGCGCTGTCCAATGGGGCTGCTCGTGTACCACCAGCCGATCGAGTAGATGCACTGCCCGCTGCTGGTCAGGCGCGTGCCATCGCTGCACACGTCGTTTGATGTCGTGCAGGTCGAGTAGTACGATGGGCAGGTGCTGTCGGCTCCACAGCCTGAGCAGTACACGCCGTAGGGTGGATAGCAGGGCGCGCTGTCGGCAAAGGCCGTCTCGGTGCCCTCCATTTTACCAATCACCGCCGCCGCGATCATGCCTGCTACGGCTGCTGCTCCCCGTGACAGGAAATTCCGGCGGCCCATCTTCCGTGCAAATGCGCCTACTTTTGCCTGGATCTCTAAGTCTTTGTTGTCCATCGTATGTCTCCATAAAACTTATCCAGTCGGCACGGGCGTCTCCGCTATCTACAGATAGCCGATCACGGCAGGCCCGCCAAGACCGCCGTGTCCATTGCGCTTCGATCGCGAGAGCTATCCGTAGTTCACGGCTGTATCGGTGGTGCTCTCTGCGCTAGCTGCCTCCTCAAGCTGAATGATCGGACGATTTTGGGGATATTCGTCGCCCAGAGCGGCCTGTGCAATCGCTTCTAGCTGGCGGCGAGAGTTAACCAGCCCCTTGGCGCGAATAATTCCTTGACTATCGACCCCATACGCGAACGGAGAAACTTCGACGTCGAATTTTGCCCCTAGCTCTTGCGAGGCGATAATCACGTCGTAGCTCAGGTTGTGCCGCTCTGCGTATTTTGCCGACTGTTCAATGTCGGAGAACATCAACAGGATCGGCTGGACGCCAAACATAGTTTGCACCCGGCTCAGATCAGGCATGATCGCGCTACATTCCTTGCAGGTTGTCGAGCCAAAGAGCAACACATGTGGCCGTCCCTTAACGCTCTCCGACGACCAGGGCTTGCCGTGGATCGTGACGCTATTCACAGCGGGCAGCCGCCGACCGGCGGGGATGCCGCTCTGGTTAACGCCGCGCGCGGTACCCATGACCATAATGCCCACCTGTCGAAACAGCAGCAGATTCAAGATGACCAGCGGTACGATCAGCAGCCATAGCGCCACATATGAGGCCCAGAAGAAGGTGCTCACGGTAATAACTCCTTATACCCATTGATCCACGAGCGATACCGCTCGACGGCACGCTGCCCACCCCGCAGGGCATACAATGCATCCGGCAGGCCGGTTGTTACGAGCAGGCCAAGCAAACACATCACGAAGCCGAGAAACAGGCCCGATCCCGGCGCAAAGACCACCTGCTCGCGCGTGCTGAGCAGCGCCGCACAGGCCAGCAGCAGGTCGGCGGCTACCAGCCGCCAGGTCAACGGGTGCTCGCTCTGCGATCCCATGCAACCGCATGGCACATCGCCTTTGGTGAGTTTGAAATATGCCGCGCCGCTGCCAAGCGCCAGGTACATCAGCGCGAGCGCGATCCGCGCCGGAAGCGGATACCATGTCGAGGCCACCCAGGTCGCGATCGTGAGCTGGGCGACGATCAGCAGCACGTGAGCCTGAGGACCGATCGGTGATCGCTCCTCGGCGCCGAAGTAGCGCGACCATGCATAGCTTGCGGCAGAAGCGAACAGTGGAAACGTGAGGACAAGTCCAAACAAGCATAGCCTCCTTGGGTGGCGGACAGACCTTGTAGAGGAGAGCGCATCACGACATACTGCGATGGAGACTCAAGATTTGGCTGGCAAGCCTGCCGTACTGGTGCTATTGAAGCACGGTCATCGTATCAATACCAGGACTGAAGCGGTGGGTACACGTAGCCTGCGGCAGTGCGGTACGTCGTCTTTACGGAAGATGTGCCTTGCTGCCGCAGGCTGAACAATAGGTTAGGCAGAGCAACCGCATAACGATTACGCTAGCTTGCCAGCGGGCTGTTGTGTGCCACTACCAGCAGGGGGGATGTGGTAGAGCATGGGTCAAGGAGATATACGCACAATCAGGAATAGTATAAATCAGGTAAACAGTATACATGATTGTGAGCATCTACGTCAAGTGTTTTTCACACAATGAGTAGTGGAGGTAAGAGCAGGGAACAAAGAATAGAGAACAAAAGAACAAAGGATTGACTCCCTTGTTCCCCTGTTCCCTTGTTCCCGCGCTTTGGCTAGCCGCGACTTCGCTCCAGCAGGATCATCATCAGCACGCTCAGCAGCGCGAGCTGCTCCTCCGCGTCGTGCATGGGCGCTTTCTGCTCCACGGTAAAGCTGCTCTCCAGAAAGGAGCGCTGTTTTTCGATGCGCATCACCGTGGTGCCGTCCGGCCTGGAGATGAGGTAGGCCGGATGGAAGAGATAGCCGGTAAACAGGCCAAGAATCGGCACCTCGCCGACCAGAGCGTCCATAACCTTAATCCAGGGGTTTTCTTCCCTGATGGTCATCACCGGCGTCTCGCCATTGAGAATATCGTAGTGCGCCTTCCAGATCGAGCGCATGCCCTGCCGCTTCACCGCTCCGATCGCCAATCCCTGCGAGTCGGTGATCGTATAGCGGGCCGAGAAGTCCAGCAGGCGGTCGGCGTTGATCGAGAAGAGCTGCCGGGTCTGGCTCTCGTCGGCAAAGATATTTACCGCCTCTTTAAGCTTGAAGAGCTTTTGCTTGACGTAGAGGAGTAGATTACCCTGCCCGTCTCTTACGGAGATCTGGGGGGCAAGCGCGACGATCTTGAACGAGAAGGTAAGCGGGTAGTTCATCAATAATCTCCAAGGGTTCCTTAAACACGTCGCAGCAGTATAGCCTGTTGCTGTCGGTGGTCCAATCACTCGATAGTTGGTGGATCAGGTCGCAAGATGGGTGATGGTGGAGCGTGCAGCAGCGGGCGGCGCTGACATGGTTAAGATTCGGTAATAGCCTACGCCTCATCATCATCCAGATCCGCCACCTGGAGCGTGAGCGCATCGATCGATACCTGGATCTCACGCAGGGAAAGGCCCAGCGAGATCAGCAGCAGGATCAGGCTGCCGCCAAAGATCCACTTGCCAAGGGTCGGCTGTCCGGCGAACAGGACGAACATGCAGAGCACGCAGAAGAAGAAGCTGGAGACGCCAAAGATCTGCATGTCGCGGATAATCACGATGCGATAGCGCAAGTTGGCAAGCTGCCGCTTGATTTTCGGGTCTGGCTGAGCTTTGTAGCGGGTATATAGCTCGCGCATCAGCGCGGCGAGCGTGAGGAAGCGGTTGGTGTAGGCCAGCAGCAGCAGCGAGATCGCCGGGAAGAGGAGCGCGGGTGTCGTCAGGGTCAGTTCCATAGGGATTCGGAGCGCCTCCTCAAGCATCATGGCAGCGCCGCGATTATAGCACGTCCGATGAGTTCGGAGTTTCGAGTTCGGAGTTTCAAGTTTCGAGTTGCAGGTTCTCCTATGTTCCGTTGTTCTGTTGTTCTCTGTTCTTTGTGCTTCCCCGGCTGGCATGAGTGTTGCTCCCCAGGATAGCGCAATGGGATATAGCAGATCGAGGAGTATACGTACGATGGTAGCTACGCACATTCTTTCCGGCGCGCTGGCCGGATTCATCGCTACGGCACCGATGACGGCGTCGATGGAGCTGATGCATCGGCTGCTGCCGCGCCGCGAGCAATATCCGCTGCCGCCGAGCGAGATCACGGCGGAGCTGACCGATCAGATCGGCGTGGGCGACAAGCTCAATCAGGATGAGCATGTTGGGCTGACGCTGCTGAATCACTTTGCCTATGGCGCGGCGGCGGGCGCGCTGTACGCGCCGCTGGCGAATCAGATGCGCATCTCGCCCTCGCTCAAAGGGATCGCCTTTGGGCTGGTGGTCTGGACGGTAAGCTATCTTGGCTGGCTGCCCGCGATGGGCATTCTGCGCCCGGCAACCGAGCATCCGCCCCGGCGGAATCTGCTGATGATCCTGGCGCACGTCGTCTGGGGCTCGGTGACGGGCGTGCTGGTGGAGGCGGCCCGGCGACGCGCCTAAGACTCGATGGCGCTGCCGGATGACTCACACGATCAGCATCGCATCGCCGAAGCTGAAGAAGCGGTAGCGCTCGCGCACGGCCTCCGCGTACGCCGCGAGGATCTGCTCGCGGCTGGCGAGCGCGCTGACGAGCATCAGCAGCGTGGACTTGGGCAGGTGAAAGTTCGTGATCAGCGCATCCACCACACGAAAGCGGTACGGCGGGTAGATAAAGATATTGGTATCGCCGCCGCAGGGCCGGATCGTAGCCAGACCGTCACGCTCAGCCCACTGCGCGGCGGTTTCGAGCACGCGCACGGTCGTCGTGCCCACGGCGATCACCCGCCGTCCCTCCGCCCGCACCTGGTTGATCGCGTCGGCGGTGGCGGCGCTTAGCTCGAAGTACTCGCTGTGCATCGTATGCTGCGCGGGGTCCTCGACCTGGACCGGGCGAAAGGTATCCAGGCCGACATGCAGCGTGACGGTGGTCCAGGCGATGCCCTGCTCCTGCAACGCGGCGATCAGCTGGGCCGTGAAGTGCAGCCCGGCGGTCGGCGCGGCAGCCGATCCCTGCGTCTTGCTGTACACGGTCTGGTAGCGCTCAGGATCGGCGACCTGCTGGTGGATGTAGGGCGGCAGCGGCATCTGCCCAAGCTCCGGCAGCAGCGGCTCGATCGGCGTCTCGAACTGGATCAGCCGCCCGCCATGCGGCAGCGCATCCAGCACCTCGGCGCGCACCGGCCCGTGATGGGTCGCGGCCTGCGGCTCGATCTGAAGCGTGGTGCCGGGCCGCACGCCCTTGCCGCCGACCAGCGCCTCCCAGGTGCGATCGTCGCGACGGCGCAGCAGCAGCACCTCGACTTTGCCGCCGGTCGGTTTGTGGCCGAAGAGCCGCGCCGGAAGCACTCGGCTTTCGTTGGCGACCAGCAGATCGCCTGGCTGGAGGTAGTGCCCGATGTTGAAGAAGCGGTCGTGGTGGAGCGCGCCGGTCTGACGATCCAGCACCAGCAGCCGCGAGGCGTCGCGCGGCTCGACCGGCGTCTGAGCGATTAGCTCCTGAGGCAGATCGTAGTCAAAATCATCTGTGCGTAGCGGTCGTTCGTGCATGGCTGTATTCTAACGCACCGCCGCAGATCGTGAGCTGGTGCCGATAATCTTTGTTCTCATCTACCAGGGAGCCACGCCAACCGTCGGCATCAGCGATTCGATCTCCTCACGAGTCGCGGGATGCTCGCACGGGCCGCGATGGAGGCATTGCAGGCTGGCGGCGGCAATCGCCCAGCGCAACATTTCTTCGATCGGCCACTCATGCAGCCAGCCCATGATCAGCCCGGCCTTGAGCGCGTCACCGGCTCCGGTCGTGTCCACGGGCGCGATCTGCGGCGGCTGCACGCTCCACCATCTGCCGTCGGCAGCCAGCGCCAGCACGGAGCGCGGCCCGTCGCTGACGACGACCAGCGCGCGGCTGACGGCATGAACCGCCTCGATCCACGCCTCGATCTCGCGCACATTGTGCCGCTGCTCCAGCACGGTGCGCGAGGTGGCGACAATCGCCGCGCCCGGCAGCCGGGAATCGTCGGGTCCTGAAATATCAGCGACCGCCAGCGGCAACTGCCAGCGCCGCGCCAGCGCGACCATCGCATCCATGCCGGGGCCATAGATCGACACGCTGACCATCCGCGCCACCCGCATCAGGTCATCACCGGGCAGCATCCAGCCGGTCGGCGTCGGCCACGAGGGTACGATCGTCCGCTCGCCGTCGGGCGTCGTCCAGATGTAGCAGGTTGGCGTCCGAACCTCGGCAGCGCCCTCGACAACCGGCGTAGTGCGCAGGCGCTCACGGAGGCGCGCTCCGACGAACGATCCGAGCGGATCAGTGCCGAGCCGATTGCCCGCGATCACCACGTCCACGCCCCAGGCCGCGAGATGCCCGCCGACGTTGCAGGGCTCGCCGCCGACGTAGAGGTGCTCGCCGAGGGCGTGCATGCCCTCGCCGGGCCGTGGAAAGCGCGGCAGCTCCAGCACCCGGTCGGCGATCAGCGAGCCATAGCAGATCACCGCGCTCATGTCTGCGGCACAAGGTTGGGATACGCCTGAAGCAGAAAAAAGACGCTGATCGCCATCGCATTCTGGAAGAAATGCAGCACGATCGTGATCCAGAGCGATTTGGTCCACTCAAAGACCGCCGCCAGGATCACGCCGACGGCGAAGAGCGGCAGCAGCACCACGGGATAGATATGCACCAGGGAGAAGATCATGCCTGAGACGACGATCGCGGCGACCGCGCTGGTATGCGTGCGCAACCATTGGTAGAGCAGCCCGCGAAAGACTATCTCCTCGACGATCGGCGCGATGATCGCCCCGACGATGAAGACAAAGGCGAAGTTGAGCCAGGAGAAACCCCTGGGATCGGTCAGCGCCGCGATCTGCGGATTCTCGAACTCGCCAATGAGCGTCATGAGGATCACGTTGACGACCATCAGCACGAGCAACTGGCCGAAAAAGAGCAGCGGCGTGAGCAGCAGCGCCAGCAGCGGCGGCATCCGAAAGCCGATCTCGCGCCAACTGCTGCGTCGTCGCCGGACGATCACGATGTAGGTCGCGACGACCGCGAGCAGATAGATCGTGCCGCCGATGATCATGCTCAGCACCAGCGGTCGGTCGTTCAGCAGGTCGCGCACGAGGGTCAGACCAAACAGACCCGGCAGCGCCAGCACCAGCAGCAGCGCGGCGCTCAGCCCGATCGTCAGCAGGCCGGTCAGCACAAGATCGGCCAGGGTCCAGCGCACGCGCGGCTGCACCGGCGGCGCTGGCGGCGCGGAAACAAAAGGTTGGCTACTCATATCTACAGTGTACCCTTAATCGTGGCTGCCGCCGCACACGCCGTGTGGCGGCCACTCAATCTTCTGGCACGCGACATGCTTAGGCGGGCACCAACGGAGGAACAGATGCTTGAGTGGACGATGATAGCAGGAGCAACCGATATGGCACTGGATCGAGACACATCGGATCGGGAGCGCAGCGAGCAGAGCGGAAAGACACCCTCGACGGCTCCCAATGCTTCGTGGGATACGGGCGCGGGCGATGGCACGACCGGCTTCGACTCACCGGCGACCGGGAGCGAATGGCTCTCGAATCCAGAGGTCGACGGCGACACCCACAGCGAGCCGTACTACCCGCCCGGCGGCGGCGCGGACAACGATCCTGATCTGCACGACGAGCGCAAGGGCTGAGCGCCTAGCCACCGTCCTGTGATCGCGCTTATTTGCCGTTCGCCTCGTTCATCGCGGTACAGGCGCTCTGTACGGCGGCGACCGGATCGGCGTTGTTTTCCAGCACCTCCACGAGCGCGCCGTCGAACGGCTGCCAGAAGCGATCAAGCTCGGTGCGCTGCGGGTAGGGCGCGCTTGCTCGCGCCGCCTCGGCCAGACTTGCCAGCGCCGGATCGGCGGTCGCTACCCCCGGATTGGACGGCACGAACGCGCTCTGCTCGACGAAGCGCTGCTGGACCTCCTGGCTGGTAAGCGCCAGCGCCAGCGCGGTCGCCTGCTCGAAGGTGTCGGTGTTGGCGTTGACATACACGCCTGTTCCGCCGAGCAATGGACTGGCCGCTCCACCGGGACCGTCCGGCATCGGCGCGACGCCAAGCTGCTCGCCCAGCGCGGCACGAAAATCATCGAGCAGCCACGAGCCGTTGATCGCCAGATCGACCTGACCTTCCTTGAAGAGCGCCTCCGCCTCGCGTCCGCTGGTGACGAACTGCGCGCCAGCCGCTTTCAGCTCCCGTAAATAGTTGAGCGCCTCTGCAAAGCCGCCCGCGTCGGCAACGCAGCGCCCGCTATCGTCGAAGAGCCGCCCGCCGAACGCGCCGAAAAACCCGAAATTGTGGAATGTGCTGCGGATCAGCGCGATCCTGGCTCCGCCCTTGACGGCGCTCAGCAGCTCGTCGGTGGTGCGCGGTGGGTTTTGGATCGTTCCCGTGTTGTAGTACAGCGCGATCGTCGTCAGCGAGGCCGGAACGCCGTAGAGCTTGCCGTCGACCCTCATGCTGTCGAGCGCGTTCGGCAGGTACCGGCTGGCCTGCGGCGCGACGGCGCTATCCAGGTCGCGCAGCATCCCGGCGCGTGCCTGACGGCCAAGTCCGCTGCTGGACGCGAGCAGCAGATCGGGGCCGCCGCCTGCCGCCGCCTCAGTCTCGAAGCGGTTGACGATCTGATCGCCGGGGATCGACGTTGCCGCGATCTGCATGTCGGGCGCTGCCTGTCGCGCCTGTGCGATCAGGTCGTCGAGGATCTGCGCCGCAGGGCTGTCGGCGGCGTAGCTGTGCCACAGCGTCAGCGCGTTGGGCAGCGTTGGCGTTGGTGCGCTCGTGCGCTCGGCTGTCGCCGCGACCGTCGGCGTCGGATCGCTGGTCGCGGCGGTCGTCGGGGCGGCGCTGGCGGCTCCTGTGGCTGTCGTGCTTGTCGGCGCAGCCGTCGCGTCAGGCTCGACGGGGAGGCGACTTGCGGTGCTACATGCGGCCAGCACCGCAGCTACCAGCACGAGGCTAACGAAGAATGCGATCTGCCGCATGAACGATCAGGCTCCTATCTCGATGGTTCAACGTCTCTGTCAGGTCGCGACATGATAGCACGACTGGCGGACGATGCAGTTTGAACATGTCATTGGGACCCGTCTGGAAAAACCAAGCCCCTCTCCGGTTGCGACAGGAGAGGGGCCGGGCTGAGATCCAGCAGCCTAGGAGGTTGTATTTGCCGCCTGGGTCTGCTCCTTGATCTGCTCCGCCAGATGTGCCGGAACATCCTCATAGTGCTCGAAGCGCATCGAGAACGTGCCGCGTCCCTGCGTGATCGAGCGCAGGTCGGTCGAGTAGCGCTGGCACTCGGCCAGCGGCACATGTGCGGTCACGGTGGTGCGGTTGCCCTCGCTGTTGACACCCATGATCCGCCCGCGCCGCGTGTTGAGATCGCTCATCACGTCGCCGGTAAACTGGTCGGGCACGTTGATCTGGAGCTCGTAGATCGGCTCCATCAGCGCGGGCTGTGCCTTATTGACCGCCTGCCTGAAGCCCTGGTAGCCCGCTGTTTTGAATGCGATTTCCTTGCTGTCGACCGGGTGCTCCTTGCCGTCGAAGACCCCGACGCGCACATCGACCATCGGGCTGCCTGAGATCAGGCCCTCCTGCATCGCCTCGCGCACGCCCTTTTCGATCGCGGGCGCAAAGCCACGGCTGATCACGCCGCCGACGATCTCCCACACAAATTCGAGCGGATCTTCGCGATTCGGATCGGGTGGGAGCGGCTCGACGCGGAGCGAGACGTTGGCGTACTGGCCCGCGCCGCCGGTCTGCTTTTTGTGGATGTAGGTCGAGTCGGCCTTGCCGCGGATCGTCTCGCGGTAGGGCACGCGCGGCAGCTCAAGGTCGATCGATACGTGGAACTTGTGCTTGAGCCGGTCGGCGATGTTTTGGAGATGCGTCTCGCTGATGCCGCTGAGCAGCGTATCGCCCGTGACTGGGTCGCGGCTGACCTGCAACGACGGGTCTTCCTCCATCACGCGGTGCAGGGCCGTGCCCATCTTGTCCTGGTCCGCGCGCGAGTGCGGCTTGACGGCGGCGGTAAAGGCCGGAGCCGGGTACTGAATGCCGCGTAGCTGGAATGGCCGATCCGGCGAGCAGAGCGTATCGCCGCTGGTCGTCTCGGTTAGCTTGATCACCGCGCAGAGATCGCCCGGCCCCGCCGCGTGGATCGGCGTCTGCTCCTTACCCTTGATCGCGTACAGTTGCCCGATGCGCTCTTCTTTGCGGGTGCGGCTGTTGTACACGCTGGAGTTGGATTGGAGCTGGCCGGAGTAGACTCGCACCAGGCTCAGCTTGCCGACGTGTGGATCGACCATCGTCTTGAAGACCAGCGCGCCGAGCGGCTCCTTGGTATCGGGGTGGATCTGGATCGCCTTGTCGCCGTTGAGATCGGTCGCGTTGGCGATCTTGCGCGCCGCCGACGGGAAGCTGTCGAGAATGCCGTCCAGCAGTTGCGCCATACCCGCTATCGCGGTCGCCGAGCCGACGAAGACCGGCACGATCGTGTTGGTGGTGATGCCGACTCGCAGGCCGTCGCGCAGCTCGTCGAGCGTCAGCGCGTCCGCACCGCCTTCGAGATATTTTTCGATCAGCGTGTCGTTGGTGACGGCGATCTTATCGACCAGCGCCTCGCGCATCTCGCTCTCACGATCCGCATAGTCGGCGGGAATCTCCGCCTCCTCAAACGAGCCGTCATGCTTCGCGCTGATCATCCAGGCGCGCTGGCGGCGGAGCGAGATGATCCCGCGAAAATCTTTCTGGCTGCCGATCGGCAACTGCATCGGAATCACCGCGCCGTCGAGGGTCGTCTGCGCGTCCTGCACCGAGCGATCGAAGTCGGCGTTCTCGCGATCCATCTTGTTGATGAAGATCAGCACCGGCACGTTCGCCGCCTTGGCCGCCTGCCAGACCATCTCGGTGCCGACCTCGACGCCCGCCGAGGCATCCATCACGATCACCGCGCCGTCGATCACGCGCATCGCTGCCGCGACCTCCGAGGCATAGTCGGCTGAGCCGGGCACGTCGATCAGATTGATTTTGTCGTCTTTCCACTCAAGCGGGGCGATTGCCAGGTTAATCGATTGCCGACGTTCCTTTTCGTCGGGATCGTAGTCCGTCACGGTGTTGCCGTCCTCGACGCGGCCCAGGCGGGTGGTTGCGTGGGCGGTGAAGAGCAACGCTTCGACGAGCGTGGTCTTGCCACTGCCAGCGTGACCGAAGATGCCGACGTTATGGATTTTTTCAGGGCCGTAGGGCTTCATGTAGTCCTCCTTGACCAAATGCTGCACAACGATACAGATGGACAAAGCACGCTACCGAGCCTTCACACGCAGGTGGGGAGTCTACGCGGCTGATAGCTGAGTTTACATAAACAGAACAAACCTCCTGTCTTGAACGTATGATGCGATTGGAGCCTTCAAGCACGAGACGCAGGCGTACACCGCGCTATGTTACCACCGTTCCTGCATCATCTCGCGACGTTTCTGCTCGAACTCGTCTGCGCCGATCAGCTCGTCGTCGCGGAGCCTCGTCAGCTTGCGCAGACGTATCTCAAAATCGTCTGAGGCAGCCGAGCGCTCTTGTTCGACATCGATCTCGTAGATCGCTCCGCCGCGCCGGGTGAAGAAATTGTAGGCGTACTAGAGTGCGATCCCGCCCACAACCAACGTCCACAAGCTGCCGAATATTCCAAACTATAACGACAAGAATTCCGGTGCCGACAAAGACACTGCCCACAAGCATCCCCAGGAGCGACATCGGCGTGCTCGGCTTGACCCGGCTACGGTATCGCATGGCTGTTCCTTTCCGCCGCATGTCCTCAGCCGCCGGAACGTAAACGGGCTGCGCAGCATCGCGCAGCCCGTCCGGCCTCTATTTCAATTCGGCTACACCGAGCGCTTCGGCCAGTATCCTTTCCGCAGCCGTGTAGGGATCGATCTCCCGCTCCTGGATGCGTGTCAGCAGGGCCTCGCGCTGCGACTCCGGCACGCGCTCACGGACTAGCTCAAGCGCGAGGCCCTGCAAGATCGTCTGGAACTCTCGCACGATCCGGCCCCGTTCGCGCCGCGCCAGGTGGCCGGTCTGCATGAGATGCCGCCAGTGCCCTTCGATCGCCTCGACCGTCTCCGCGATGCCCGTGCCCTTGGTCGCCACGGTCATCACGATCGGCACGCTCCAGCCCTCGCGCGGCGCTGCGCCAAGCTGCATCATCGTTTGCAGGTGCCGACGGGTCTTCTCGGCGTCCTCACGATCGGCCTTGTTGACCACGAACACATCCGCGATCTCCAGAATGCCCGCTTTGATCGCCTGCACGTCGTCGCCCAGGCCCGGCACCTCGACGACCACCGTAGTATGCGCCTCGCGCGCGATCTCGACCTCGGCCTGTCCCGCGCCGACGGTTTCGACGATGATCTTGTCGAAGCCTGCGGCGTCAAGCACTTTGATCACGTCGCCGGTCGCGCGCGCGATGCCGCCGAGCTGGCCCCGGCTTGCCATCGAGCGGACGAAGATTTCCGGATCGTGGCCCAGCGGCTGCATCCGAATGCGGTCGCCCAGGATCGCGCCGCCGGTGAATGGCGATGTCGGATCGACGGCCAGGATGCCCACGCTGTGGCCCCGGCGGCGCAGATCCAGCGTCAGCTCGTTGACCAGCGTGCTCTTGCCCGCGCCGGGCGGGCCGGTGACGCCGATAATATGCGCTTTGCCTGTGTGCTGGTAGAGCTTGGCGAGCGCGCGATGTCCATCGTCCCCGCCGTTCTCGACGATTGTCACCAGCCGTGAGAGCGCGCGACGGTCGCCGCCGCGCATCTGATCGATCAATCCCACGGCGGACCTACACTTCCGCGCCCGAAAATCGTTCGGGCTTGACGTTGCTGCGGATAAACTCAACGATCTCGTTGGTCGAAGCGCCCGGCCCGTAGACCGCCGCGATGCCGTGCTCGTTTCTCAAAATCTCGGCGTCGGTATCGGAGATGATGCCGCCGGCAACGACCAGCACGTCGTCAACACCGGCCTCGCGCAGCAGCTCCGAGATCTTGGGCAGCAGTGTCATGTGCGCGCCCGACAGGATCGACAGGCCGATCACGTCGACATCTTCTTGCAGCGCCGCGTCCACGATCATCTGCGGCGTTTGCTGAAGGCCGGTATAGACAACCTCCATCCCGGCGTCGCGCAACGCCCGCGCGATCACTTTCGCGCCACGGTCGTGCCCGTCGAGGCCCGGCTTCGCGACAAGTACCCGTATTTTACGCTCCATTGCGCTTCCTTCGTTGTCTATGGGACGGTTCATGGCGATACCTCGAACCTTTCTTGTATTCTAGCATCCCGCGTCGATCGGGCGCAACCTGCCGCCGATCTCAGCGCTCGCGATCGCCTCTGGGCTTGCGCCGCCCGAAGAAGAGCGCGCCTAGGCCGCGATCGATCTCCGGCTCGTTCTGCCCATAAAAATCGCTCTCGCCGGGCCGCATATGGGGCTGCGCGGTCATCCACTGCGCGTGAGCGTCGCGGGCATGGGCAAAGATCGCCTCAAGCTGCTCGCCATGCTGAAGAGTATCGCGCAGCTCGACCAGCGTCCGAATCAGGTCGTTGATCCAGCGCTCGATCGCCTCGCTGTTGCTCTGGCAGAGCGCGCGGCTGGCAGCCGGATCGGACGCCGCAAGCTCGGTCATCGCGCCGAACGCTGCTCCGGCGATCGGCTGCATCTCGCGCCAGCCTCGGCTGCGGCTGAGCGTCTCCATCAGCGCGGTCGCGACGATCTGCGGCAGATGGTCGACTCCGGCGATGTAGGCGTCGTGCTCGACGGCGTCGATGTAGTAGGGCTTTGCGCCGATCGCCGTCACCAGGAGATCGAGCGTGTTGAGCGCATTGGGCTGCGCGCTGGTGCCCGCAACCAGGCAGTAGATCGCGCCTTTGAACAGGTCGATCGAGGGCTTGGTGGGCCGCTTCTCCGCGTGGCTCAGCAGCGCGTGCCCGCCGATGAAATCGACGTTGCGCGGCAGGCGCGCCTCGGCGAGAGCTAGCACCTGCGCTTTGCTGCCGAGCGTATCGGTGACGATCGCGCCGTACTTGAGATGCCGCGCAATCCCGTCGAAGGTCGCGGCCAGATCGTCGAACGGCACGTTCACGACCACGATGTCTGCATCGCGCACCGCATCGGCCAGGTCACGCGCCGCCCGGTCGATCATCAAACGCCCGCGCGCGTCCTGTAACGTGCGCTTGTCGTCGTCCCAGCCGGTAATCGCGGGCCGTCCCGTCGGCAGCGCCTCCTGGTCCAGCGTGCCGAGCGCCAGGCCAAGCGATCCGCCCAGCAGATCCAGCCCGATAATCGTAATGTTTAGCGCCATCCTTATCCTCTGCTGCAAGTTCAAAGCTGCGGGTTCAACGTTCAAAATTTTGGGTTTCGGGCCTTCCTTATTTTCGCCGTCTTTTGCGCTGTGCTCGTTGTGGTTTATTCGCTGTTCGTTGTGTTTTGTTCTCGATCCCGCCGAGGGATCGAGGATCAGGGTAATCAAGGCTCCCTTGTTCCTTTGTTCTTTTGTTCTTTCTTACCCCTCAGGCTGCACCTGCGACAGCAGCAGCGCCTCGGTCAGCACGATCACCAGCGCCAGCAGCCCGAACGTGATCGGCGAGAGCACGCGCAGACCGGCCATCACCAGCGCGACGACGATCAGCAGCCCAACCTCGTACGCCTGCCGCCGCGCGCGGCCAACGTCCAGGCGGTGGATGCGCAGCTTGTAGTAGCGCTGGCCCAGCAGGTAGGTCAGCGGCACGATCGCGGCGCTCACGGCGTAGAAGATTGCCAGAAACAGCAGCAGATAGACCGGCAGATCCGGCAGATCGAGCAGCCAGCCGCTCGGCGCGGGCACGAACGCCAGGATATAGCCCAGCAGCCCGAATCCGACGATGCCCTGCCAGCCGACGCCGGGCAGCGCCAGCCGTAGCTGGATCGGCACGAAGGTGATCGCCGCAGCCGTGGCCCAGATCAGCGGTACCAGCAGGCGCAGCAGGCCGGTGACGCGCTCGATCTGCGCGGGAACGCTCATCAGCAGGCCCAGCGCGACGATCCAGGCCACGATCGCCAGGCCGACCACGAACGGCTTTGCTCGCCACGGCCCGGTCATCGGCTCCGGCTCCCAGTCCAGCACCACCGGCTCGCGCACCCGCCTGGGCGGCGCTGCATTCAGCGGCTGCGAGCGGACGCGCGTTTTACGCTCCTGGGCCTGCTGCTCAAGGCGACGTTTGAGCGATCGAGGATGCGAGTGTGACTCGTGGTGCGGCTCGGTAGGCGGTGTGGGCGGCGCGACCGGATGAGATTCGTCGGTGGCAGGCAGCGCCGATGTTGGCTCCGGCTGCGTCTCGACCTCCGGCTGCGCCGCTGCGGGCGCTGATTCGCCGCCGGGAGTCTGCTCGTGTTCTGCTTCGTGTTCAGGCATAGACATTAGCACATCTTCACGTCCAGCCGCGCGACAATCTCGCCCTCTTCGATCTCGCCGGTAGGCGCGAAGCCCAGGCTGTGGTATAACCGTTCGGCCTGGTGATTGTCCGGCTCATAGCTAATCTTTATGGTAGTGCAATCAGGCCGGGCCGTGAGCTTCGCAATCGCCTGCTCCATCGCGGCGCGACCGTAGCCCTTGCCCTGGTGGTCGCGATCGATCATCAGGCGGATGATCCAATCGTGCCCGTGCTCGTCGCGGCCATGCATCAAGAAGCCGACCATCGTATCGCCGTGGTAGATTGCCAGCGGCACAAAGGTCGGCTCGAACTTGGACTCGGCGATCGAGTAGAGATTGGAGGCGACAAAGTGCTCCTGGCCCTCGGCAACCTTGAGCCTGATCGCCTGATGCCAGTTGTCGCGGGTGATCTCGCGTAGCACAACGCTCATCGTCGTCTGTTCCCTGCGGATGCGCGACCGGCACAGCAGCGGCGCGACCTGCGCTTATCCTTCAACCGTCAGCCGCGCCGCGCGCTGTCGCAGCCAGTGATCGGCCAGCACCAGCAGCAGCATCGCCTCGGCGACCGGCACCAGACGCGGTAGGACCGTCGGGTCGTGGCGGCCTTTGACGACGATCGGCGTGGGCTGTCCAGTACGGTCGACGGTCTGCTGCTCCTGGGCGATCGACGCGGGCGGCTTGGCCGCCAGCCGCACGACGATCTCAGCGCCGTTCGAGATGCCGCCCAGGATACCACCAGCGTTGTTGGTCGCCGTGCCGATCGAGCCATCGGGCTGCCGCACAAACGGATCATTGTTGCTGGAGCCGCGCTGGTTGGCAGCATCGAAGCCGCTGCCGATCTCAACGCCTTTGATCGCCGGGATGCTGAACATCGCCTTGCCGATGTCGGCGTCGAGCTTATCGAAGACCGGCTCGCCCAGCCCGGCGGGAACGCCCCGCGCGCGCACCTCGACCACACCGCCGAGCGAGTCTAGCTCGCGGCGCGCCTGCTCCACCAGCGTGATCATCTCCTGCGCTACCTCAGGGTCAGGGCAGCGCATCGGGTTACGCTCGATCTCGGCCTCGTCGATCGTCCGTGCCCGCAGATGCGCCAGTTGCAGCGTGTACCCTACCACGCTCACGCCGATCGTGCCGAGCAGCTTGCGGGCGACCGCTCCGGCGGCTACCCGCCCGATCGTCTCGCGCGCCGAGGCCCGCCCACCGCCGCGATAGTCGCGCATGCCGAACTTGGCATCCCAGGTAAAATCGGCATGTCCGGGCCGGTACAGGTCCTTGATCGCGTCGTAGTCCTGCGAGCGCTGGTTGGTATTTTCCACCATCATCGCGATCGGCGTGCCCGTGGTGCGGCCCTCGAAGACACCCGACAGAATCCGCACGCTGTCAGGCTCGTTGCGCGCGGAGGTCATGCGGCTTTGCCCAACCCGCCGCCGATCGAGATCGCGCTGGATCTCGGCCTCGTCGATCGGCAGACCGGCGGGACAGCCATCCAGCACCACGCCGACCGCCGCGCCGTGCGACTCGCCGAAGGTGGTGATCCGAAAAAGTGTACCGAAGCTACTGCCACTCATGCCCGCTGCTCAACCCGCCGTCGGAAGAAGGCCCGCCGACTTGCAAGAGATAGCAAGAAGAAGACAACCGTAAAGGCCAGCAATCCGCCCAGGATCTGCTCCGCCAGGCTGCCGAGCGTGAAGCCATCCGGCGCAAGCGGATTGGCACCGGCGTAGTCCAGCCCCACGAGGCTAAACAGATTCACGCCAGCGGCGTCCAGCCCCACCAGCGCTGCCGCGCCGAGCATCGCGACCGTGGCGATCAGCGCGTTGAATACCCAGGACCAGCGGCCACGGAAGAGCATGCCCAGGATCAGCATCAGATCGACGACGGCCAGCGCGCCGAGCGCGATCGCCGTGCCAATCCGCGTTGCCTCTACGTCCGCCGGGACCAGCCGCAGCCGGAAGATCGCCAGCACAGGCTGCACGGCTGCCTCGAAGCTGTTTGGAAAGGCCAGGATCATCGCGGCAGAGGTCGCCACAGCGCCCAGGACGAAGAGCCACGTCAGCAGCACCAGCCAGCGCGCCACCTCCGCGCCGACACTGCGCCGATAGACGACCTCGGCGGGCACTGCGGTCGGCGGCGGCACCGTCGCCATCCGATCGGTGCGTCCGCCATCGATCGTCGTCGTGCTCAGCGGCGTGTACGCCGTCATCCGGTCGGTCTGCTGGCCGGGATGCGCCGTCACCGCGTCGGCCTGCGCGCGATAGGTCGGCATCGCCTCGGTCGGGGCCTCATGCGTGGCAGCGCCGGAGCGCGCGGGAATATCGTAGATCGCGGCGTTCGACTCACGGACGGGTTCGGGCGCTGGCCGGTAGGTAGCCTGCTGCTCGTGGCTCGTCGCTGTCCGCCACTCGGCATCGGACGACGTGTGATACACATTCGGCAGCTCGTAGCTGGCCGTCTGCTGCGCTGCCGGACGCGACTCCGCCGTCTCGAAGACCTCAGGATGCGTCTGACGCAGCCAGGCCAGTCCTTGCTGCGCGCGCTGGTTGGCCGGCGCGACGGTCAGCCCTTGCTCCAGGGCGGAGCGCTGCTCGCGCGGATCGGTGGCGATACCGCCAAGCCAGACCCAGGCATCGGCGTTGAAGGGATCGGCGGCGACGATCTGCCGCAGCATACGGAGCGCATCATCGCGGCGGCCCGCGCGGGCGGCGGCAATCGCTTGATCAAGGGTAGCGTGTGTCTCGTCGTTCATAAACGCTTTCTCAGTCATACTTGTCACCTCGCCAGATTGAACAGCCTGCGCTCGCGCAAACCGCTCCTGCGTACACGGCACGGATGCTTTCTCGCGGCCTTCAAGTTGTTCGCGCCGAGGCCCGCAGCTTGGTCCAGGGATCGGGGGTCAGCCGCTCAAAGTTCAACGTGCAGCGTTGCGAGTTCAACGCTCCCGTTGCTCGTTGTTCTTTGTTCTCTGCTCGTCCCCGGCCTAACGACCCCAGGCGCTCTGACGCCATGCTGTCTGAACTCGTCGGTACGTCTCGATCGTCTGCGCCGCGATCCGCTTCCAATTATAGACGCTTTTTACATCGCGTAGTGCATTCGCCGCGCGCATCTCCGCCCAGTCGGGATGGTGCAGCGTATGCAGGATACCCCAGGCCAGCGAGTGCGGATCGCCGGGATGGGTCATAATCCCTGTCTCGTGCGGCCTGATAAACTCGGCGAGGCCGCCGGTTCGCGTCACGACCACCGGGCAATTGTACGCCATTGCCTCAAGCGCGACGATCCCGAACGGCTCGTACAGGCTTGGAAAGACCGCAACGTCCGCCACTTGATACAGCTTATCACGAACAGCGTCGCTGATGTAGCCGGTAAAGACAAAATGATCGGCAAGGCCCTGCGCGGCGACTTGCTGGCGCAGCGGATCGAGCATCGGGCCGGTCCCGGCGATCACAAATTTGAGCCTGGGAACCTCGCGGAGGATCTGCGGCGCGGCCTCGACGAGCACCTGGACGCCTTTTTCGTGGACGATCCGCCCAACGTAGTACACGATCTTCTCGTCGGGATCGGCGTACATCGCGCGAAAGGCCACCTGCTCGCACCACGGCAAGGGCAGCGCATCGGGCACGTGAACGCCGTTGTAGATCACATCCAGCTTATCGGGCGGCACGCCGAAGAAGGTCTGTACCTGCTGCGCCATATACTGGCTGACCGTAACCACGCGCCAGGCTTCGTACGTCAGCCACCACTCGGTGCCGTTGATCGCCAGCGATTGCTCGTTGCTCAGATCGCCCTGACGCCGACCGCGCTCCATCGAGTGGACGGTGACGACCAGCGGACGTTTGAGCGCATATTTGAGCGCGATGCTGCTGTAGGCTACCAGCCAGTCGTGGCCGTGGATCAGATCGAAGCCGCCAAGATCAAGGCTAAGCTCGTGGCCTTTCCGCTCAAGGCTATTGTTGCTGTGCTGGCTAAACGCGACGATACCCTGGTGATCGCGCTGGGTATCAGGCATGACGCGATGCACGGTCGCGCCCGGGCAGATCGTTTCTATCTCGGCGCCACCGCGCAGGTGTGGCGTGACGACATGCACTTCTATGCCGAGGGCCGCTAGCGCTGGCACCAGATCTGCGACATGCTTGCCGAGGCCACCGGCGACATGCGGCGGAAATTCCCACGACAGCAAAAGAATACGCAAGGATAGTTCTCCTTTGGGTGGTTGGTCGATCTGCTGGATGTATCGCGTATTGGGTGCGCTACCTTCGCAGGTTGGTATGGGACGTGCCAGGGTACGGTGGTTCGATGCCTGTATTGTAGATCAAAATCGAGCAGGCATGCGCGGCATAGCAGACCGCGCACCACATTGTGTGGTTGTGGCGAAGGCGAGCGCTGTCCAATTTAAACGTCGTGGGGGCGCTGCGGGATACGGCGCGAGGACTGAGGCGCGGCTTAGGCTTTCGCCGCGCGGAGTTCTGCGTACATGCGGTAGGCTTCGTTGGCGCGATCCGACTGGCCGAGCGCGCCGTACATCTGGCCGAGCGCGTAGTACAACTGCGGATCGTCGCGGTTGATGGTGATCGCCTGCTGTAACATCGTCACGGCGCGACTCTGCTCTCCGGCGCTGTAGAGCGTTTCGGCAAGCTGTGTCAGCGCGGCGGCATTCCTGGGATCGCGCTTGATCGCGGCCTCGAATGCCTCGATCGCCTCGCGCAGCCGCCCGGCGGTGCGGTAGGCAACGCCCAGCGCGAAGTGGGTTTCCGCCTGATCGGGCGCGATGTCTCTGGCGCGGTTGAACGTGCTGATCGCCCGGTCGAGCTGGCGGGCCGCGACATACAGGCTGCCCAGCTCGCGCAGCACGCGCACATTCTGCGGCTCGGCTTTTTGCGCCTGTCGCAGCGTGGTGATCGCCTCGTCGATCTGGTTGTGCTGGCGCTGAATCTGGCTCAACTGGATCAGCGTCGGGACGTGGCCGGGCAAGAGCTCGGCGGCGCGGGTCATGAGCTGGAGCGCCTCGCGGCTCCGGCGCAGGTCGTTGTAGATCGTCGCCAGCAGCCGGTGAGCCTCGCCGTCTTCGGGATTGATGCTGATCGTCTGGCGCAAGGAATCGACCGCCGTGGTGACATCGCCGTCGGTCAGCGCCGCAATCGCCAGGTTGTACTGCGCCGCCGCAAAGCTCGGATCGAGCGCGGTCGCGCGATGGTAGGCGGCGATCGCCTGCTCCAGCGGGGCGCGGCTGCCGCTCTCGCGTGCCTGCGTTGCGCGGATGTTGCCCAGCAGGTAGGCCGTGCGCGCATCGGTGGGCGCGATCCGGAGCGCCTGCTCCAGTGTTTGCGCCGCGCGCTCCAGCTCGCCCTGCTCGGCGCGAAGCTCCGCCAGCTCGTGGTACGTGGTCAGCACGTGCGCGTCGATGTGCAGCGCGGTCTTCAGCTCTTCCAGCGCCTCGGCGGTCCGTCCGTTCCGTCGCAGGAGCTTGCCAAGCTGGACATGCGCCGGAGCATAGAGCGGCTCTTTCTCGATCGCGGCGCGAAACTCGTGCTCCGCCTCGGCGTCGCGGAACTGCTGGAAGTAGGCCAGGCCCAGGTCCATGTGCGCGCGCGCATCCGCCGTCACAACGGGCGTGCGGGCGATCGGGCTGAGCGCTTCGGGACTCCCGCCGGTCTGCTTATAGACTCGCGCCAGCGCGGCGTAGGCGTCGGCGTAGTTGGGCTGGATCGCGATTGCCTGCTCCAGGGCTTCGAGCGCGCCGGTCGTGTCACCGCTCTGCTCGCACAGCAAGCCCAGCAGGTAGTAGGTCGCGGCGTGATGCGGATCGAGCGCGAGCGCCCGCTCAAGCTGCTGCTGCGCCGCGCCGAGGTTGCCGCCGTCGATCAGCAGCGCGGCCAGGTCGCGCCGGGCCTCGACATCCATCGGCTGGATCGCGAGCGCCTGGTCAAGGATCTGCCGTGCCGACGCGGCGTTGCCCTGCGCACGCAGGATCGCCGCCAGGCCACGGTAGCTTTCGCTCAGGCTCGGATCAAGCTCGATCGCGCGGTCGAAGTGCTTTTCGGCCTCGGCCTGGCGGTCGACGCGCTGCTGAAGCACGGCCAGGTTGTGATGAGCCAGCGCCAGCATTGGAGCCTGCTCGACCGCCTGGGTCAGTTGGTCGAGCGCCGCGACGGTTTCGCCGCGCAGCGCGTGGAGCACGCCCAGGTTGACTAGCGCCTGCGCCGAGAAGGTCGGCTCGTCGGCGATGGCGCGATAGGCTTCGATCGCCGCCTCCCAGCGCTCGCCGATCACATGCAGGTTGCCGCTGAGCAGATACGCGGCGGCAATCGCCGGGCTGATATGCCCGTTCGCCTCCGGCGTGACGTGCACGGCGGCCAGCTCGTTGAGCGCCTCCTCGTCGGCGTTGTAGGTATAGAAGATCAGGCCCAGCAGGAACGACCAGAGCTGCTGCACGCCGACGTAGCGCGCCTGCCAGACGCGCATGCGCTGCACCGGCAGCGCGATCGTCTCAAGGCCGCACAGCCGCAGGTCGCTCTGCGGGATCGGCATCTCCAGCCGCTTGGTCAGCGTGATCTGCGGCGCAAAGACCAGCTCGTTGTCTGCGGCTCGCTCCGTCACGCCCCAGAGGACGATGTCGGCGTTGGCGGTATCGCCCGCCAGGATCGCCTCGCGCTCGTCGGCGATGTAGGGCAGCGTCACGAGCGCGACGTTGGGGATCGGCGCGATTAGCTTGCGGATCGCATGGGCCAGCATCTCGCCGACCTCGATCCCGCCGTCCGGCAGCGGCAGGACCGTCTCGCCTTCTTCGTTCAGCACCGGCTCCCAGGTTGGGCGCGGACGCACCCATTGCAGCAGCGTGCGGCGCGGCGCGTGCACCCCCTCAGGCGCGTCGTCGCCGAAGCGCGCCACTCCCACGACGATATGCCCGGTGATCGGCTTGCGCGGCGGAACGTTCAGCAGCGCCCAGACCGCGATCAGCACCAGCGCGGCGATCACGCGCACAATAAAAAAGAGCCAGCTCACCGCCGGGCTGATGCTCGGCAGCGAGTCGACATAGAGCGCAAGTGGTACCAGCAGCAGCGCGATCCCTGCACACGTCAGGAGCGTCGATCGCGAAAAACGCGGGATGGCGAAGTGACCCGATTGCATGGCCCAAGTATAGCAACCGCGCTCGGCACAGCGCTATTACGCAGGGTCGGTATTGGCGATGGGCCAATCGGCGCGCGGGATGTGGACCGATCTAAGTAAGGAACAAAGGAACAAGGAAACAAGGGAACAAGGGGTTTCAGCCGTTGTTGGTTTGCTCGTTTGTTCCTTTGTTCTTTACCCCTGCCACCGCTCCAGCCGATCGAGCACGGTCGCGCGGTGCGCGTGCGCCGCCACCAGCAGCACATCGCCGGTTTGCAGCATCGCCAGCGCGGCGTCGAGCGCGGCGACTTCGTCGGGGAAGATCACGACCTGATCGGCACGTATCCCGGCGGCTAGCGCGCCCTCCTGGTAGAGCCTGGTTGTCTCGCCCAGCTCTCGACCGCGCAGGTAGCGCTCCTCCTCGTGCAGCAGCAGCGTGTCCACCGCCTCAGCCGCGAGCCGACCCTGTTCGCGGATCTGCTCGTCGGGCCGATCGCCGGGACCGCCCAGGATCAGCAGCAGCCGCCCGCCGCGTCGCTGCCGCATCTCCTGGCCGAAGCGCAGCAGCGCGATCAGTCCCGCCTCGTTGTGCGCGTAGTCGAAGGCCACCAGCATGGTGTCGCGGTCGAAGAGATTCAGACGGTTGGCGTTGTGGCTGGCCGAGGGCATGAACGTGCGCAGCGCATCGACGATCGTCGGGAGCGGCACGCCCAGGCCGAGACAGGCCGCCGTCGCCGCCAGGACGTTCTGGACGTTGTGCAGCGCCGCGCCGCCGACGGTGATCGGAATGTCGGCCAGCGCGAAGTGGCCCCGCTGATCGTTAAAGCTGACCTCGACCTGCTGGCCGTCGCTGCGGACGAACGAGCCGCCGATCTGCTGGTGGGCGGCAATCGCGGCGCTCTGCCGATCGTTGCTGAAGAGCACCACCTGCGCAGCGCTCGTCTCGCCCATCGCCCGCACGAGCGGATCGTCGGCGTTGAGGATCGTGTAGCCGTCGGGGTGCGTCACGCGCACCAGCAGGCCCTTGACGCGCGCCATCTTCGCGGGCGTGTCGATCTCGAACTCTCCGAGATGATCCGCCGAGATGTTGGTGATGACGCTGATGGTGCAGGTGTTGAATCCCAGCCCGCGCCGCAGGATGCCGCCGCGCGATGTTTCCAGCACCGCCACATCGACCGCCGGATCGGTCAGCACGCGCCGCGCCCCGGCCCAGCCCGCCCAGTCGCCCTCCTCGACCTGCTGCCCGTCGATGAAGATGCCGTCCGTGTCGGTGTTGCCCACGCGCAGGCCCGTCTCGCGCAGGACGTGCGCGATCAGCCGGACGGTGGTGGTCTTGCCGTTGGTGCCTGTGACCGCGACGATCGGGATCGTGCCGATCTGCTCCCAGGGAACATCGACCGACATGCCCAGGCTGAGCACGCTCGGATCGAGCGCCCAGCCCCGCGCGCCGCTGCCGATCATCACCGTGCCGTCGCCGCGCGGCACCATTGGTAGATCGCGCACTCGCGCCTCGGCGTAGAGCTGAAGCTGCCGGAGCGACGGCTCCTCGTGTTTGCGCGCGTCGATCGCGGCGAAGAGCGCCTCGTCGTGGCTGTACTCCTCGTCGCGCTGCTCGGCGGCCACCAGATCCGCAGCCGCGCCCTCCGCGATGCGCTCGCCCACGTTGGGCAGCGGCGTCGTCCAGGTGGTAGTGATCACGAAGCCGCCGTCGGCTGGCTGCACCTCCTGCCGCAGCGCGCCGATCACCACGCCGACCTGCTGCGCCCAGGTTTTGACGGTATCGCCGATCGTGCGGCTGATGTCGCGGTCGGCCCAGATCTGGAGCTTGACCGTCGGCTGGAACGAGTAGATATTGGGACCTTCGAGCGCCCGCAGATCGCGGATTTCGAGCGGCATTGCCAGGCGTCCTTTCCATGCGATTGTTCGTGCGATTGAACGGTTGACTCGATTGTACCACCGCGCGGGGTGCGCGATAGCAGGGGCCTGAGATGAGACAAGGGCACCTGCGTGCCCCTGTCCGGTAGTGGTGTAGCGATTTTACTCAGCCCGCGCCAGCGACGCGGCGGTTTCGAGCAGCCTGATGAACTCCGTCACGTCTGGATCGCGCTCGAAGTCGCGCTGCGCCTCATGCGCCAGCTCGACCACGTCGTCCAGCGTGCTGCCCTGGAACCAGCGCGAGTGCCGCAGCAGCTCGGCGTACTGCGCCACGCTGACCGCGAGCTTGAAGCGCCCGCTGGCCCTGCCGAAACTGGCCCGCCGATCCTCGCTCCGTAGCGTCTGTGTCTCCTCGATGATCTTCGAGTTGTCGGGCTGGTGGTAGCGAATGCGAACCGTCGCGATGTCGCCTGTGGCGTCGGGGACGCGCCGGATCTCGTAGAGCGCAGTTACGCTATGGCCCGCTCCAACCTCACCGGCATCGACCGAGTCGTTGCGAAAGTCCTGATCGGTGACATCGCGATTCTCGTAGCCGATCAGCCGGTAGTGGCTGACGACATCGGGGTTGAACTCGACCTGAATCTTGGCGTCGCGCGCGATCAGTTGCAGCGTGCCGGTCAGATTGTGGACGAAGACGCGCTCGGCCTCGTCCAGCGTGTCGATGTAGGAGTAGATGCCATTGCCCGCGTCGGCGAGTCGTTCCATCAATTCGTCGTTGAAATTTCCCATTCCAAAGCCATACGTCGAGAGTTTGATGCCCTGCGAGGTGTAGCGCCGGTACGTTTGCAGCAGCGTCTCCGGGTCGGTCACGCCATTGTTGGCGACTCCATCCGAGCAGAGCAGGATCATGTTGTTGCCGTCGGGCACAAACGCTTCTTCGGCCTGGGCGAAGCCAATGTCCAGCCCCGCCTCGACATTGGTCGAGCCGCTTGGCTGTAGCTCGTCGATCGCGCTCAAGATCCGTCCTTTATTCGCGCCGCTAGTCGGCGGCAGGATCGAGCGGGCGTCGCTGCCATAGACCACGATGCCGATCTGATCGTCGGCCCGAAGCTGCTCGACCAGCAGCGCGAGCGCCTGCTTGACCGTCTCCAGACGTTCTTCGCGCTCCATCGATCCCGACACATCGATCACAAACGTCAGCGAGGCGGGCGCGCGATCTTCCTCCTGAATCGTGCGGCCCTGAATCCCGATCTGCACCATGTCGTAGCCTTTACCGCCGAACGGCGACGGCGCGGCCTCGGTGTAGACGGCAAACATGCTGCCATCCTCCGGCTGCGGATAGCGATAGTTGAAGGAGTTGAGATACTCCTCGACGCGCACCGAATCGGGATCGGGCAGGTAGCCGTCGGCGAGATACCGGCGCATCACGCCGTAGGAGGCGGTATCGACATCCATCGCGAACGTCGACCGGGGATCTTCCAGCGTATCCACGAATGGATTGACGCCATAGTTGCGATAAAATGTCGAGTCGTACGGCTCGTCGTCGGGCCGGGGCGAGCGGTCAGGCCGCGCGGTTGGCCGGGGGTGGGCAGCAGGCGGCTGCGCGTCTCTGCTCGAATCTGCCGCAGGTGCTTCTGCCGCTGGTCGTGCCGCTGCGCCCGCCGCGACGGTATTCGGAGGAGGGGAGGCTTGGGGCATGGCTGATGCTGCCGGAGATGCCGCAGGAGATGCGGCGGCGCTGTTTTCTGAAGACTTGTTCTGTCGGTTGGAGTGCTGGTTAGCGGTGTTCGAGCGGTCGGTGGTCGAGCTGGTTGGTGTTCCAGCAGCGCCGCCACATGCCGTCAGCACAAGCGTCAGGCAGATGATGAGCGCGATCAGGATCGAGTTGCGTCGTTTCACGAAACCCTCCTTGAGCATAAGCGGATTGTTCGTTGTGACGCGCCCACGCAATCGAGGTATCATAGAGCAGCTTTTCTGTTTATCTGTCGATGGGGTCTGTCTCCTTTCCTCGTCGGCTGCTGAGGACGATGATCAGCGGGGCCTCCTTTCGGGCGCGTGTGAGCAATAGATGACATCGCGCTGATTTTGGTTCCAGAAGCTCACAGGTTAGACTTGTTTAGGAATCTCCATAACTGGAGGTAGCGCAATCTTCGAGTTCAACGTTCAAAGTTTCGAGTTCAAGGTTCTCTACTTGTTCCTTTGTTCTTTGTTCTCAAAAAGGATTTTCCCATGACCCAACGCGCTCAAACCCTAGAAAAAACGTTCGTCAAGACGTTACGCCTGAGCTACCTGCTCCACCTGCCCGACGGCTATCGCGACGATCCGCAGCGACGCTGGCCGCTGATCCTCTTCTTGCACGGCAGCGGCGAGCGCGGCGACCATATCGAGCAGGTCAAGCGGCATGGCCTGCCAAAGATACTGGACCAGCGCCCGGACTTTCCCGCGATTGTCGTGTCGCCGCAGTGCCGACGCGATTCGGCGTGGGTGGTGGAGATCGAGGCGCTCGACGCGCTTTTTGAGGAGATCACGTCGGCCTACGCCGTGGACCACGACCGGATCTACCTGACCGGGCTGAGCATGGGCGGGTACGGAGCCTGGCACTACGCGGCGCTGCACCCCGATCGGTTTGCCGCGCTGGTGCCGATCTGCGGCGGCGGCCTGTGGTTCGTCGGGTTTCCGGACAAAGCGTGTATCTTAAAAGACGTGCCGACCTGGGTCTTTCACGGCGCGCAAGATGAGGTCGTGCTGCTCAGCGAGTCGCAGGTGCTCGTCGATGCGCTCCAAGCGTGCGGCGGCAACGTGCGCTTCACGGTCTATCCCGATGCAGGCCACGACTCGTGGACGCCCGCCTACAACGATCCCGAATTGTACGAGTGGCTCTTCAAGCAGGTTCGGCGCTCGTAGCCCGCGCGGGCCGCAGCAGGAGCGCGCTCGCTGATCCGGCAGCGCCAAATGCACGCTACCTGGAAGCCCAAAGATGTGGTAAGCTGATGCGGCCCTCACCGATGCAACGGCAGCAGTGACGAAAGGACGATCGATGCAGCAAGAATATGTCGGTCAGCTTGTGCGTCTGCGTCCGCTCGAAGACGACGATCTCGACGCAGTGATGAGCTTGTATCGCTCGACGACCAACTACTGGGCGGCGATCGGCTATGGCCGCGAGCCGGTGAGCAAACTTCAGTTGCAGAGCGATTTTTTGGACGCGCAGCGTACCGAGGGGCGGGTGCTGTTCGCGATCGTTCGCTGCGAGGACAACGCGCTGATCGGCGTGGCCGATGTGCAGCTTGAGGCGATCATGTCGGATACCGCGACAATCGCGCTGCTGCTGGTCGGCGGGCAGTACCAGCAGCATGGCTACGGCAGCGAGGCCGCCGATCTGCTGGAGCGCGCGCTGTTTGCGCAGCCGGAGATCGAGTTTATCATGGCCGGCGTGGCCGAAACCAGCGAGCTTGGTCAGCGATTCTGGCTGCGGCGCGGCTACCACTACTCCGGCTCGACCACGCACGATCCGCAGAGCAGCCGCACGACGATCTGGCTGGCGAAGAAGCGTCCGGCGACAGCCACAGCCCAGCCGGGCCATGATGGCTGATCCGGTCGGCGATTTCGCACGTCTCCGCGCCGAGGTTGCGGCCACTGACGATCGTGATCGCCAGCAGGCGCTTGTCGATGCCTTTGTCTCCGCGCATCCGGTATCGCCCCTGGTTAGCGCCGATCGGGCGATCATCTACTACACAGGCAGCGCCGCTTCGGCGCTGCTGCGCGGCGATATGCTCGACGAGCGCTCCGAGCGGCTGTACGCGCAGCCCGCGCATCTGATCATCGGCACCTATGAAACCGCGATCGGCGCGCCCGACCGGGGCGATGCTGAGGCCGATTTTCTCCGCGCCAACCGTGAGTTCCGCGATCTCCTCGACGCGCAGCGCTACCGCTATGCCTACGCCGAATACCACGAGGGCCACTCGTGGGGCCTGTGGCGGGTACGGCTCGGCGATGCGCTGGCATTTCTCCTCAATCCGTAGTTTGAGTTTCAAGTTTCAAGTTTCAAGTTCCAAGGTTTCACTTGTTCTCTGTTCTTTGTTCTTCGCTCAGTTCTTGGTTCTTGGTTCTTGGTTCTCCGTTTGTTCTCCGCGCTGCCTCCTCCGCGAGCGTTCAAGTTGACATAGTGCCACTGGCATACATGTTGCTATGTCTCGTATAGCATCCCACAGGCTATACGTCTGGTGTGAAGTCGATGCAGCGATCCTGATGCTACATTCGCTGCGTGATGAGGAGGTCTCAGGCATGAAAAACGTAGTAGGCTTATTCGAGAGCATACGGGACGCCGAAGCGGTAGTGCGTGAGCTTCGCGCCGCAGGTATTAGCGATGCCGACATCAGCTTTGCAGGTCGCAATGCCGATGCGGCGACAATGGAAGCGAATACATACACTACCGAAGGCCATAGCGAGGCGGCGGAAGGCGCGGGTTTCGGCGCGACCGGCGGCACGATCGTCGGCGGTCTGACCGGCCTGCTGGTCGGTCTGGGCGCGATCACGATCCCCGGCGTTGGCCCGGTCATCGCGGCTGGTACCCTGGCGACCGCGCTTGGCTCTGCCGCGCTGGGCGCTGGCATCGGCGCGGCGGCGGGCGGCTTGCTCGGCGCGCTGGTCGGCGCTGGTATTCCTGAGGAAGACGCGCATGTCTATTCCGAGGGCATTCGCCGTGGCGGCTCGCTGGTGATGGCCCAGGTCAGCGACAACATGGTCGATACCACGCTTGACATCATGGAGCGGTACAACGTCGTCGATATTGATGAGCGTGGCGCAGAGTACCGCCGCTCCGGCTGGACGCGCTTCGACGAAAATGCCGAGACTTACGCGGGCACGACGGGCACGGGCTACACTACCATGGGCGACGCCGATCGGGCGGTCGGGCAGGACGACTACGATCGCAGCAGCAAGGTCGGAACCGTTGGCGGCGCTGTCGCCGGTGCGGCGACGGGCGCGGCCCTTGGCTCGGCGGGCGGTCCTGTCGGAACCGTGGTCGGCGGCGTCGCTGGCGCAGTGACGGGCGGCGGTGTCGGCGCGGTCGGCGATGCGGTTGGCGCGGAGGCGACGGACGACGATGCGGGACGCCGCACCGATTATGGCACGACGGGCACGAGCTACAGCAGCACGGGCGGCACGGCCTACGGCAGCGCGACCGACTACGGCAGCACGGGCAGCACGATGGGCGATGTTACTCCACGTCGTCGTCGCTCGCGCATGTACGAGGTCGGCGGCACCAGCACCGGCTCCATGACCAGCGAGGGACCGATCGAGAACATGGCGTCACGGATCGAGAACGCCACCGAGCGTGGCCTCGGCGCGGATCTTGATCGCGATGGCGATGTTGGACGACGCGATCCACGCGATAACTACTAATCGTTACGGTCGTTCGACGACAACGCCGGAGAGTAACATCTCCGGCGTTGTTATGTGTGCTCAACAGCACGGCTCAAACATCCTCTGCGCCCTCGATGTAGCGCGCGATCAGCGCCAGCCGATCGATCGACTCCAGAGTGATTGGCTGCGGCTCGGTGTTGGGCAGGTGTAGGACCAGCGTTTGACCAATGTGCATATGTCCCAGGGCGGTCGAGTTGAGCACGATCAAACGGTGCGTGGCCGTCTGGGCTAACACGGGCACGGTATGCCCCTCACGCACTTCCAGTTGTCCGTCTTGCATCACGCGGGGGGTGTTTGGTGGCGGCTGATCCATAAACTTGTTTCCTTCTTGACGCTCTTCGTTCATTCTATGTGCGGATCGGCTCCCGCGCAACCCCGGCAGCCAGGATGCTAGCCGCCTCGACGTTGGTGTTGTCTGTTCCGCACTGCCGCGTCATGCGCTATCATACGCGCTGCTGGATAGAACATCGATGAAGGATGGCGATGATTAAAGGTATTATCTTCGACTTCGGTGGGGTCTTCAATAACGCTCACGAAGCTATGACCGGCTTTGCCGACGCGGCTCAGCGCTTCGGACACACGCCCGCAGCGTTGTACGATCTTTTGTATAGCGGCTCGGCGTGGAAGGCGGCCAAGCTGGGGCAGATCACGAGCATGGCCTACTGGCGGCAGATCATGGGCGAGCTTGGCCTCGACCCGAATGGCGATGTCGATGCGTTTCGGGCCGCGCTGTTTACCGGCGAGCAACTGAACCGCGATGTCGTTGTGCTGGCCGAGCGTCTCAGCCAGCGCTACCCGCTCGCGCTGCTGTCGAACGCCACAGACGAGCTTGAGATGCTGCTCGAAGAGCAATTTGGTATCCATCATCTCTTTGAGGTCGTCGTCAACTCGGCGCGCGCCGGCGTGGCAAAACCCAATCCGCGGGCCTACCATCTGGCCTTGAGCGGGCTGGGCCTGACGCCAGGTGAGGCGCTGTTTATCGACGACAAGCCGCGCAATATTGTGGCGGCGGAGGCGCTGGGCATTCCCTCGATCCTGTTCACCGACGCGCCCACGCTGGAAGATGAGCTACGCCGCCATGAGCTGTTACCCTAATGGAGGTCGCATGAGGGCGCTGCGGATCGCCATGCTTGCACCGTTCGGCATTCGGCCAAAAGGCACGCTGAGCGCGCGGATGCTGCCGCTGGCAAGCGCGCTCTCTCGGCGCGGCTATCGCATCCAGATCGTCGCGCCGTCGTATCTGAATCCGGCGGATGCCGCGACGACCTGCGAGGTGGACGGTGTTTCCGTGACGCATGTCCGCCTGCCTCTGCTGCCGGGTCCGCTCGCGGCGCTAGAGAGCGCCGCGCTGCTGCTCAAGGCCGCGAGCCGGACGCAGCCGGATCTGATCCATCTGTTCAAGCCCAAAGGGTATAGCGGCATCGCGGCGCTGCTGTCGCACGTGCTGTATCCGCATCTGCCGGTGCTGGTCGATACCGACGATTGGGAAGGCTGGGGCGGCTGGAACGATCTCGCGCCATACTCCTACCCGATGAAGCTCTTCTTTGCCTGGCAGGAGCGGACGCTGCCGCGCCTCGCGCGGGGCGTCACCGTGGCCTCGCGCACGCTTGAAACGCAGGTCTGGGGCTTTGGCGTGCCCGCCGCGCGGGTCTGGTACGTGCCCAACGGCGCTCCGGCAGCGCCGCCGCAGCTCCCAGATCGTGAGCAGGCGCGGCGGCAGCTTGGGCTTGGCACCGCGCCGATCGTGCTGCTCTACACGCGCTTCTGGGAGTATCCGCTGCGCGATGTGCTGGCGGTGCTGCACGCTCTCCGTGCGCGGCGTCCTGATGCACGGCTGCTGGTGCTCGGCACGGGCGAGCGCGGCGAAGAGCAAGATCTGGCCTGCCTGGCGCGGCGGGCGGGCGTTGCCGCACAGCTTGATCAGCGCGGCTGGGCCGACCAGCCGACGATCGCGGCGGCCTTTGCGGCGGCGGACGTGGCGCTGGTGCCATTCGCCGATACGCTGATGAATCGTGCCAAGGGCATGGCAAAATTGCTGCAACTGCTGCATGCCGGAGTGCCCGTCGTGGCAAGCCGGGTCGGTCAGGCGCAGGAGTATATCGTCGATGGGCGGGGCGGTGTGCTGGTGCCGCCCGACAATGGCGGCGCGCTGGCTCAGGCCGTCCTCGATCTGCTGGCCGATCCGCAGCGCGCGCGGCAGCTTGGCCTCGCAGGGCAGCGCTATGTCCGCGAGCAGTTCGCGTGGCCGCTCCTGGCTGACCGCCTGGAGACGGCCTACGCGGCGGTGCTGCGGGGCATCTAGGGGTAGCATGGGAACAAGCGAACAAGCGATCAGGGATCAGGGATCAGAGGTCGGGGTAGAAGGTTCTTGGTTCTTCCTTTGTTCTTTTGTTCTTTTGCTCCTTCGTTTGGTTCTCGGTGCTTGGTTCTTGGCCCTTTGTTCTTCTAGGAGGTCGTTTTGCGAAGGTTGCTGGTCGTCCTGATGATCTTTTGTCTGCTGGTCGTTGCGTGTAGCTCGAACACGAGCCGCGAGGTGGGCACGGCGGCTCCCGCCGCGACGAACCCCGTAGCCGCTGCCAGCCCATCGCCCGCGCCGTCTGCGGCGAGCACGCCCTCGGCAGCGCCGAGCGCCGAGCAAACGTCGACCGCGACGAGCGAAACGCCCGCTGCCTCAGCCGAGCCTGCGCAAACCTCCGAAGGAACTGCGGCGGGATTGCCCGAACTGGCATCTGGCTGGACCAGAATCGACGCGGGCGGCGAGGCGATGTGCGCGCGGGGCACGCCCTACTCCTTCTGGGTCCGGCCCGGCACCGTCAATAAGCTGCTGATCTACTTTCAGGGCGGCGGCGGCTGCTGGAGCGCCGAGACGTGCCGCCAGGGCAGCACGTTCTTTCAGGATGCCGCCGACGAGCGCGACAATCCAAGCTACGAGTCGGGGATCTTCGATCTGGAAAATCCTGACAATCCGTTCAAGGATTATTACATCGTCTATGTTCCCTACTGTACCGGCGATGTCCACCTGGGCAACAACGTCTATACCTACAAAGACGCATCCGGCGAAGAGATCGTTATTCATCACAAAGGCTTTGTCAACGCCTCGACGGTCATGGAGTGGGTCTATCAGCAGTTTAAGGCTCCCGAATCGATCTTTGTGAGCGGCTGTAGCGCTGGCAGCGTCGGCTCGATCATGTTCGCGCCGTATGTGATCGAGCACTACCGCTCAGTCCCGGTCGTTCAGATGGGCGACTCCGAGGCGTTCGTGTTTGGGCGTCCGGTCGAATTACAGGAAGACTGGCGCTCCCACGATAATTTTCCCGACTGGATTCCGGCGGTGCGTGCGATCGAGCCGGGGCAGTGGACCGCCGAAAAATTTTACACCGCCATCGCCAACTTCTACCCCGACCGGCGCTTCTCGCAGTACAACACCGCTCATGACTCGGTGCAGATTCGCTATTTCCGCGCGGCAAACGGCGTCGGCTCCTGGGAAGAGGCGCTCGATGCCAGCATGAAGGAGATTCATGCCAAAGCGCCCAACTTCCGCTCGTATCTTGCGGGCGGCAGCAGCCATTGCATCACGCCGTTCGGCTCGTTCTATGCCGTCCAGTCCGATGGCGTGTACTTCCGCGATTGGGTTGATGCGATGGCAAACGGACGCGACGTTGAGAACGTGCGCTGCACCAACTGCGATAGTTCGGAGTAATGCGGGCAAAGCCGGAGGTGAGAGTCCATCGAAGGGTGGGGGTAGGGGGGTGTACCGGGGTGGTAGCCGAGCACCGCGCAGAACGTACCGCTGGAGGGTGTAGTGGCGACACGTTGGTCTGCACAAGTAAGTGTTGGCAGATGAGTGGGGGAGAGCTCATCTGGATCTCATCCTATCATCTCAACCTTACCTGCTACCTTACCGGCTGCGAGCGCTCCCTTGCAGGGAGTGTGCCAGCCGTATTGCGTGGCGTGCCGTCCCTGGGAAGCGGGCCGAGCGCCGCCGGATCGCGTCGTCGCCCGCCGAGGCTGGCGCTGCTGATGCTTGACGATCGCTCGACTGGATATTGCAGATAGGCGCTGAAGGTTGCCGAGCACGAGGAAGATATGCGAGAGCTTTACCAGATCGACTGGCGGATCTTTATGGCTGGCGCTCAAGCCTGGCTAGACGGACGAAATCCCTACGGAGCGCTATCGACGGAATTCAGCGCGGGAGCCTTCGGGTATCCACCTACCGCCCTGACCTGGCTGGCGCTCTTTGTTCCGCTCGGCGCGCTCAGCTTTTATATCTGGACCGGCCTGGAGCTGCTGGGCTGGTGGCTGCTGATCCGCAAGCGCTGTCGCGCACAGCTCTTGCTCCTGCTCTGGTCGCCGATCGTGCTCCATCTGGTCGAAGGGCAGAGCAGCATGGCGATGGTGCTGGTCTTGTGGGCAGCCTCTCTGGCGGATCGTCGGGGCTGGCTGTGGGGGCTGGCGGTAGCGTGGGCGCTCACAAAGCCTCAGGTGGCGATCATTCCCGTTCTCTGGCTGCTGTGGCAGGATCGCGCGTCGCCGCTGCGCTGGCGCTTCTGGGGCGGGATCGTCCTGGGAACGCTGCTGCTGGCGCTGCCGCCGACCGTGATCAATCCTGGCATCTGGATCGATTGGATCGGCTCGCTGGGCAGCTATCGCGCTCGAATTTTACAGATGGCTGCCTGGCAGGGCGTAGGCGTGGTCGTGCTGGCGCTGGCGGCCTACCTGTGGTATCGCAGCGGCTACGGCAATTGGCAGTGGTGGCTGGCGGCGGCGGTCTTTCCTCAGGTCAGCTTCTATGCCGCCGTTACGCTGCTGCCGGTGCTGCGGCCCCGTCAAAATAACTGGACCTTGGCCGGCCTGGGTCTGGCTGGCATCTTACAGGGGCCGATGACGACGTTGACGCTGCCTTTAATTTTATCGGGGCACCTGCTGGCCGCGTGGATGATCATGGGCGGGCCTGCCAAACGTCCGGTCGCGGAGTCGGCCCTCGCCTCAGCCTCGCCGAAGTAGCCCGGCGCGGCGGCAGGATCGCGGACCTGATGCGTCGGCGATCCTGTTCTGCATCGTGGGGTGCGGCTAGCGGTGTGGGCGTGATTGTCCTGCTGCGGCCCGTGGCGCGAAATACACCGCCTGCTCCGCGCTAAAGACCTTCTGCCAGCCTGCGTGTCGCTCCAGCGCTGCCAGCAGGCCCGCCTGGCGCTCAGCGTGGATCAGCCAGCCGTCGAAGCCGTACTTCTGCGCTAGCACATCGACCTCCTGCCCCTGGCCGAGCGTGATGTAGTCGCGCCATTGCTCGAAGGGATAAAGCTCGATGCGCGGATCGATAAAGACGCGCTGCTCCGCGTCCCAGATCAGGTACGAGCCGAAGCCCATCTCGTGAAAAAGGCGCTGCGGCTGTCGATCGAGCGTATGCAGGTGCTCGGTCGCGGCGATCGGGCTGTCGACGCTCACCAGATTGCCGACCGTCGGCGGCAGGCCCAGGCTGCCCTTCCACCAGGGCAGCGTACCGAGCACCATCAGCGCCAGCAGCCCCGCGATCAGCCGGTTCAGCACCGCGATCTCGACGCGCTGCGGCCTGGGTCTTGGCTGCTCCGCGCTCAGCCAGCGCGCGCAGATCGGCGCGGCGATGATGCCAAACCAGAGGATGTTGCGCACCGATTGAAAGGCCAGCAGCGCAAACGGCGCTAGCAGCAGTAGATCCGAAAGCCGCATCCGGCGTCGTCGCCACAGCGCGATAGCCAGCACGCAGGCAAAGACGCCAAAGAAGATCAGCGTCATCGGCTCGTCCAGCAGCCGCAGCGGCGATGCCCACTCGGTGACGAGCTGACCCACCGAGTGATTCGAGAGCAGGCTCGCCACGTAGCCCCAGATGGCGATGCCGCGCGGGTTGATCAGCGTCGTTAGGAGCGCCGCCCCGCTCCACAGCGCCAGCATGCCACATGCGCGCCAGCTTTGCCCGCCGCGCCGCCACAGTTGCTCTCCGACAGCGCCAAGCCAGACCAGGCCGCAGAGCGCCAGCAGCAGCGTGAAGGTGCCGTGCAGATTGGCCCAGATCAGCATGATCGGCGGCAGCAGCCAGAGCGGAGCACGACCGGAGCGCCGCCACGCCAGCAGGATGCCCAGCGTGCCGATGAACAGCGGGACGGCGTAGGTCTGAGGCCGGATCTGCCAGTTGTCCATCGCCACCAGCGCGCCTGCCAGCGCGCAGCCGACCGCCAGCCGCACGCCTGCGCCCTCGCGTCGGCAGATCGCGTACAGCAGCAAAAACGATCCGCCAATCAGCAACGTCTGGATGAAGAGCAGCAGCGCCGCGCCGCCGATCTGGTAGCCGCCGTACATCAGCAGTTGCGCGAGCCACGGCTGGTTGTAGTAGGGCTGTCCGTCCCGCGTGTACGAGAAGCGATCGAGCAGCGGAACATCGCCGGTCTGCGCGATCGTGCGCCCTGTCGCCAGATGCCACCAGAAATCGTTGGGCGCGATCGGCGTGAGCTGGACCCGCAGCGCGACCAGCGCAGCCAGCGCCAGCACCCAGATCTGATCGAGAGACGGCCACGCGGTCGGTCGAGTTGTGCGATTCATACCTGGCCCGTTTCGTGCTAAATGCCGTGAGCGCATATCTCTTTCTATGAGAAGTACGCAAAAGCGTGTGCTACAATGGGCTTTCCTGCCTGTGCCTATTGTACAGGCGACCTGACGAGCTATCTGGAAGGATTTATTAATGGCGATCGATACTGCGCCCGTGTACGCCCCTGCTGCGCATACCTCCGTGGCACGGCGTTTAACGACACCTGCGCTGGTCATTATTCCTACATACAACGAGCGCGAGAATATTCCTACACTGCTGCCCCGCGTGCTGGAGCATCCAGAGCTGAGCGTGCTGGTCGTCGATGACGGATCGCCGGATGGCACGGGCGATCTGGTCGCCGCCGAGGTCGAGCATAACCCACGGGTCCATCTGATCCGGCGCGCAGGCAAGCAGGGCTTGGGCACGGCCTATGTCGCCGGGTTTCGCTACGCGCTGGCACACGGAGCCGACTATGTCTTCGAGATGGATGCCGACTTCTCGCACGATCCGCGCTACCTGCCCGATCTGCTCCACGCCGCCGAGGCCAGCTACGATCTGGTGATCGGCTCGCGCTATATCGCCGGGGGCGGCACCACCGACTGGGGCCTCGGACGGCAATTGATCAGCCGTGGCGGCAATCTCTACGCCCGTCTGATCCTGGGCCTGCCGCTCTCCGACATGACCGGCGGCTACCGCTGCTACCGGCGGCGGGCGCTGGAGGCGATCGATCTGGACCGCATTCGGTCGAACGGCTACTCATTCCAGATCGAGATGGCGTACCGCGTGCATCAGGCTGGTCTGCGTGTCGGCGAAGTGCCGATTATCTTCCCCGACCGGCGCGTCGGCGCGTCGAAGATGAGCAAGCAGATCGTCGCCGAGGCGCTGCTCAACGTGGTCAGGCTGCGCCTCGGCTTGATGTAAGAAGCCCGACGCGGCGGGTGCGTTTAGCCTTCGGCAGAGCGGTAGCGCATTTTGTGTTGTGTGTCAGCGCGCATCCATCACACGTGAAACGAGGTTGGCCCATGCTGCCGCAGGCCCGTGCTGGAAACCGCGTAACTCCTGTGATGTAACCTCGTGCTGGCAGTATAGGAAGGCCGTGTGGGCAGGTCAACGACGGGGTCATCCCCTCGGACCTGCCCACATCGTTTAGCTTAACATAGGACCAGACGCCCAACGTGGGCGCGGACAGGAGGCGTGGCGCTGGCTATAATGAAGGCCAATCGACATCCCTTTCCAAAGCGAGGTTTTTTGTGGTCGATACGAGCACGGTTGCTGAGCAGTTACAGGAATTGCGCGAACAATATCGCCAGGAACAAGAGCGTAATCGGCGCGAGATTGATGAGATTGAGCGGCTGCTGCGCCAGACGCAGACCGAGGCTGAAAAGCTGGCTCAGCGCGATCTGAGCGCGTCCAGCCAGTTGCGCAACTTGCAGGCAAATATCGATCGCTTCTCGAAAGATGATATTCGCAACGTCTATACGATGGTGCAGGAGGTGCAGGTGCGCCTCTCATCGGTGCGCGGCCAGGTCGAGCAGTTGCAGGCCAAGCAGCAGCGCCTGCGCAGCCGCCAGGAGGAGCTAAGCTCGCTCTTGAGCGTGCTGACGCCGATCGAGGAGAGCTTCCGCGATCTCACCAGCGCCACTCCCACCAACGCCAATCCGGTCAACGACGCGCTGATCAGCGAGGTGATTCAGGCGCAGGAAAAGGAGCGCCTGCGGATCTCGCTACAGATGCACGACGGCCCCGCGCAGACGCTATCGAACCTGATCCTCAGAGCAGAGATCTGCGAGCGGCTCGTCGATCGCGATGTCACCCAGGCGCGCGCCGAGCTGGCCTCGCTCAAAAAGGCGATCAACACGACGCTGCAAGAGACACGGCGCTTCATCTTCGATCTGCGCCCGATGATTCTCGACGATCTCGGCCTGGTGCCGACGCTCCGGCGCTATGCCCAGGACTTTGGCGAGAAGTACAGCCTTGAGATTTCAGTCGCCGTCCAGAATATGGATAATCGCCTGCCGCGTCACTACGAGGTCGCGCTCTTCCGCTTCGTGCAGGAGGCGCTGAATAATGTCGCCAAGCACGCCAGCGCTGCCTCGGCGCGCGTGGTGCTGGATGCCTTCGGCAACCAGGCGCAGTTGTTGGTCGAGGATGACGGCACCGGCTTCAATATCAGCGAGGCGATGTCCGATCGTCCGGGCCGTCCCGCGATGGGCTTTGCCGTGATGCGCCAGCAGATCGAGACGCTGCTGCACGGCCAGCTTGGCGTCGAGAGCGCGCCGGGCCGGGGCACGCGCGTCGTCGCGACCGTGCCAATGCCGGTGATGTAGCGGACGGAGTTCAAAGTTCAAAGTTTCCGGTTCTTGGCGCGCCGGGTGCCCAGGCCGGGTGCCCTTTGGGCATGGCACCCGCATGGCACCTGTATGGCACCGGGTTCTTGGTTCTTTCGGCTCCCTATGGCTCGCTCCAGCGATAGCCAACGCCCCACTCGGTCTGGATCGGCTCCGACTCGGCAGTGACGGCGGCAAGCTTGGCCCGCAGGCGTCTGATGTGAACATCCACAGTGCGCGCGTCGATATGCTGGTCGGTGCCCCACACCTGCCGCAGCAGCGCCTCGCGCGTCCAGACCTGGCCGGGATGCGTCGCCAGCAGCGCCAGCAGATCGAACTCGCGTGGCCGTAGATCGAGCGTCTGGCCGTGGAAATGCGCGATGCGGCGCTTGGGATCGAGGTGCAATGCGGCTGGGCCTGGGCTGGCTGGCTGAAGCTGCGCGCGGAGCGCTGTCGCCTCGGCTGTGCGGCGCAGCAGCGCGCGGACGCGCGCCACCAGCTCGCGGGGCGAGAATGGCTTGACGACATAATCGTCGGCACCAAGCTCCAGCCCGACCACCCGATCGACCTCTTCGCCGCGCGCGGTGAGCATAATCACCGGGACGTTGAAGCCCTCGGCTCGCAGCCGCCGCAGCACTTCAAAGCCATCGATGTCGGGCAGGCCGATGTCGAGCAGCACAGCGGCAGGCTCGTGCTCGCGCAGCGCCGCTAACGCTCCCGCGCCGCTCGTCGCGCTATACACGTCGAAGCCATCGCGGCGCAGGCGTTGTTCTACAATTTGGACGATGGTACGCTCGTCGTCGACGACTAAAATCCGTTGCATATGTGTATTGTAGCCCTGTAATGGAGATGTAATCGCTGTTGTTCCTGCAACATTGACCGGGCCTCGGACAGCTTTCTATAATGCCAGTGTTGATGACGTTTCCCCATGTGGGTTTGACCGCCAGCTTGAATTGGCATCGACGGGAGGCACCGGTCCATGCAAGACTACGTTCCGTATTTTATTGTCGCAGCGATTGCGCTCAATGTGCTGCTGTTGTTTGGCCTGATCGTCATGATGCCGCGCATCATGTCGCGCCAGGAGTCGCGAGCCACCGAGGAAGCGGCGCGTCTGCGCGAAATGCTGCTTGACGTATTGAGCGAGCAAGAGGCCGTCACCTTACGGCAGGCGCAGATCGGCAGCTCGATCGCCTACATGCACGACCAGATCGGGCAGATCGCGACGCAGGAGACGACGGCCAGGCTGTCGATCTCAGCCGATGAGATCGCCGAGGCAACCGGATTGCCGCAGTTGCAGCGGCGCATCGAAGCGCTGCAAGGGCAGCTCGGCGAGTGGTTCGACGGTCGCTCGCAGGTCCACCACCAGCAGCGAGTTGCCGATAGCGAAAGTTGGAGTAATCTGGTAGGATTGCTTGCGACAATGCAGGATCGCATCGCCGTGCTCAACCAGGCGCTGGTCGTTCAGCAGACACAGCCAACGCTGGCGGTCGAGCGGGTTGTCGAGGCGCTGGAAAGCGAGATGCAACATCTGCGCGGCATCGCCGACGAAATTGCCAGTCTGCAATGGAAGCTCCGCCGCTCGGTGATCGAGCGCGAGACGAATCTCGCATCGCTGCGGGCACAGGTTGGCAGCGCGCTCAAGGTCGATCACCGCGCCGCCTGACTGATGGCACGCGATGGTCCTCGTCGTTGCCAACCACCTACAACTGGAACGTCGTCAACATAAAGGACTTCGCATGAGCGTCGTCTACATCGATCAGCAAGCAGTTCACTACGAAGTCTTCGGTAAAGGCCGGCCAGTGCTCTTTTTGCACGGCTGGCTTGGCTCTTGGCGCTACTGGCTGCCGTCCATGGAGGTGGCTTCGGCGCATTTTCGCACCTACGCCTTCGATCTGATCGGCTTCGGCGATACCTATCAGCGGCATATCGAGCCGTCGATCGCCGCCTACGCCGAACAGGTGATCCGTTTCCTCGACGAGCTGGGCATCGAGCAGGTGGCGCTGGTCGGTCACTCGATGGGCGGGATGGTCGCGCTCAAAACGGCGATCGAGCATCCCAACCGCATCGAGCGCGTGGTGACGGTCGGCGCTCCGATCGTCGGATCGTCGCTGGCGCTGCTGCTGAAGCTGACGGCCTTTCGTCCGATCGCGCGCGGCATGGATGCGCTGCCCGGGCTGACCAAGCGGCTCTTCCGCTATTTTCTGGCGTCGGCGGACGAGCAGGCGATGCTCGAAATTCTGGAAGATAGCATCAAGGCCACCGCCGACAGCATTCGCGCCTCGATCCGCTCGATGATGCGCACCGATCTGCGCCCCGAACTTCCCCGTCTACGTGTTCCGTCCCTGGTCCTGCACGGCACGCGCGACGATATTGTGATGCCCAGCCAGATTGATGTGATTCGCCGCGCTATGGCTACCTCGCCCTACCTGCGGCAGCGCAGCATCGACGGCTCGCGCCACTTCCCCTGGGTCGATCAGCCGGATGTGTTCCACGATCAGCTTCTCGCCTTCTTGCGCGCGCCACGCGACCAATTGCTGCCTATCACGGCGAAGGAGATCCAGGCCCAGGCTGCGCCGCCGCCCGCCGAGGCCGCAGCCACGCCTGCGGCGCTGGAGCCAGCCGATGCGGCAAGCCCTCCTGCCGTGCTGGAGCTACCTTCCAGCGTCAGCCCTTCACCTGGCGCGATCGATCCGGTTGCCTGAGATCGCCCTACGATCGTCACCCCCGGCTGCTTCGGATCGTGAACCGAGCTAAAAACACTTTACACTCCCGATATGCGATGCCCCCAAATGCTTTTGACATAAGGGGGCATTATGCTACAATGCTGCCAGTGAAAACGGCATCTGATCGGCTTATTCTTGACGGCGTCAGTAAACTGTATAACTCGCGCCGCGTTTTGTATAACATTGCCGCCGAGCTGGCGACGGGCGACGTGCTGCTGGTGACGGGTCATAACGGCGTCGGCAAATCAACGCTCCTGCGTCTGCTGGCGGGCGTCCAGCAGCCCAGCGGCGGCACGATCGAGTATCAGATCGCCGGAGCGCGGTACACGCCCTACGAGGCGCACGCCGCGATCGGGATGGTCGGCGCGGATATTCAGCTCTACCGCGAGCTGACAGCACGTGAACATCTTGCCTTTGTCGCCGATGTGCGCGGCCTGCACGCCGACGCAGCGACCGTCGAGCGCGCGCTGGCTGAGGTCGGGCTTGACGGTCGCGCCGATGAATTTATCGCTAGTTTTTCGTCAGGTATGCTCCAGCGGCTACGCTATGCGCTGGCGCTGCTGCACCGGCCCGCCGTGCTGCTGCTGGACGAGCCGACGACGAATCTGGATGCGGCTGGGATCGCGCTGGTCGATCGGGTGGTGGCGGAGCAGCGGGCGCGCGGCATCACGGTGATCGCCACGAACGACCGCCGCGACCATCGCTACGGCGATCTGGTGCTGGCGCTTGGTGAGGCGTAGCCGTGGCAGAAGAGATCGAACGACGGGTATCAGGTGTAGAATCGCGTGAGCGTCATGCGCTGCGCTTCTGGCGTGCGGCCTGGGCGGTGTTTCGTAAAGATGTCCGCAGCGAGCTTCGCACGCGCTATGCCCTGAACGCGCTGGCGGTCTTCGCGCTCACAGTCGTGCTGGTCGTCAGCTTTTATCTCGGCCCGCGCCTATCGCCCCGCGATCCCGTCACCCCGGCCACGAGCGCGGCGCTGCTGTGGATCGCGCTCTTCTTCGCGGCGCTGACCGGCCTGGGGCGCGCGTTCGTCCACGAGGAGGAGGCGCAGACCGCGACGTTTCTACGCCTGAACGCGCCGCCGCTGGCCGTGTTCGTCGGCAAGTGGCTGCTGAATGTGCTGCTGCTGGCCGGGCTGAGCGTCGTGGTAACGCTGCTGCTGAGCCTGTTTATGAATCTGCGGATCGTCAATCCCGCGATGTTGCTCCTGACGCTGCTGCTCGGCGGCCTGGGTCTGGCGGCGACGATCACGCTGATCGCGGCGATTATCGCGAAGGCATCGGCGCGCTCGGCGCTCTTTGCGGTGCTGGCGTTTCCGGTTGTGTTTCCGATGCTGGCCGTGGCGATGACCGCGACCGAGCAGGCGTTGATCGGGGCGCAGTGGAGCGCAGCGCTGCCGCAGCTTCAAGGGCTCGGCGCGTACGCGGTGGCGATGAGCGCGGCGGCGGTCTTGTTGTTTCCGTACGTGTGGGAAGTCTAGGGCGGAGAGCAAAGAACAAGAGAACAAAGGAACAAAGAATAAAGAATAAAGGAACAAGGGGAGAACTGGGTGCCATGCCGGGGTACCATGCCCAAAGGGCGCCCGGTCTGGCACCCGGCGCACCAAGAACTAACGGCTCCCCCTCGCCTACGCAGTGGGAGAGGGGGTGGCGCGCAAGCGCCGGGGGTGAGGGCCTGGAACGCGAAACTTGAAACTTTGAACGCGAAACTTAGGTTGATATACGATGAATGCGAGAAGACAATCGATTGCAACTGCCGCCAAGTGGCTGGTGACACTCTGGATGCTGGCGGTTGTCGTCGCGATGTTTCTGTGGGTGCCTGAGTACGAGGGGCTGGGCAATACGGGCCGGATCGTGATGATGCACGTGCCCACGGCCTGGCTCTCGACCTTCGCGTTTGCGATTGCGGCCTGGTATAGCCTGATGTTTCTACGCCGCCGACAGCCGCGCGACGACGATCGGGCGCTGGCCGCGACGGAGCTTGGCTTTTTGTTCTCGATCCTGGCAACCGTCACCGGCTCGATGTTCGCCAAGATTGTGTGGGGCTCGTACTGGAACTGGGAGCCGCGCGAAACATCGATCTTGATCTTGCTGCTGATCTACGGCGCGTACTTCGCGCTGCGCACCGCGATCGAAGATGCCGAGCGGCGACGGCAGCTCGCGGCGGTCTATGCGCTCTTCGCGTTTGCGACCGCGCCGCTGCTGACGTTTGTGGTGCCGCGCCTGTACGACAGCACGCTCCATCCCAACTGCGCGTTTCTTCCCGGCTCGAAATGTAACGGCATCACGCTCCAGCAGAACGGCGTCGGCGCGCTCGGCGATCGGCGGCTGCAACTGCTCGACGTGCAGCGCGACGGCGATACCGTCACGGCGGTCGTCGAGGTTTCGGGCGTCGGCTTCTCGAACGTCGCCACGCTGCGGCCAACGCTCAACCTGACGACGCAGGAGCGCACCACGCCAAGCTTTCCCGAAAGCCGCTTTATGCTGGCGCTGCAATCGGCGGACGATGCGGGCGTGCGGCTGAATATTCAAGCGCCGGGAAATTCCAGCCAGCGTGGTAACATTCGTACGACAACAACATTGTTTGCATCGCTGTTGGGGTTTACGGGACTATTCTTCTGGGTTTACAATTTGCGTACAACGCTGCTGCGCTTGCGGCGGCGGGTTGAAGTACAGGGGCTTGCCTAATGCCTGGCGTGATCAATAATCCAGCCGTGGCGATGTATGTCGCAGCCGCCGTGGCGCTCGTGGTGATGATCGGCTTCTTCATCTATCTCTGGCGCATGGACCGTCATGTGCGCGAGCTACAGCGCGCGCTGGAGTCGGGCGCGGATGGCTCGGCGGAGCGCGTCGCGCGTACCAGACCGGAAGCAGCCGAGCCGTTAAAGCCGCAGCGCATCGAGAAGGAGTTGAGCAATGGCCTCGATCGTCGCTGAGCCTGCCGCTCGTGGACGTAGATTTGGACTCAAGCCGGTACAATGGATGATGCTGGCGGTGATCGCGCTCGCGCTGGGCTTTGGCGGCTGGTCGCTGCGCGGCTCGCTGGCTCGCACCGTGACGATCGCGGAGGCCAAAGAGGCCAGCGGCACCGTCCAGGTCTTTGGCTATCTGCACAGCAAGGGCGCGTACGATGATCACCATAACTGGACCTTTGACATTCAAGGCCACGACGGATCGACGCTGAAGGTCGTTCATCCGACGAAGCCCGGCAACTTCGAGGACGCGATCAGCGTGGCCGCGACCGGGCGCTTCAACGCCGAGAAGGGCGTGTTCGAGGCCGAGCAACTGCTGGTCAAGTGCCCGTCGAAATACCAGGAGCAAGAGCAGGCGGGCATGTGAGCGCCGCCTGTCGCGCTTGATCATGACGACGCAACTGCCTGAAGATACACTATGTATATCATTGGTTCAACGCTAATCTATGGCGCGATCCTGGCCGCGCTCTGCTCGTCGATCTGCTATGCGCTGGTCGTCGGCGGGCGGCCACGGCTGATCCGCTGGGGTCGTGCCGGGGCGTGGAGCTCGCTGGCGCTGGCGCTGAGCGCGGCGGCGCTGCTGCTGGCGCTGTTTGTGTTGCAGCGCTACGACATCCGCTATGTCTACGACTATAGCTCGACCGATCTCGAAATGCGCTACCGGATCGCGGCGATCTGGGCCGGGCAGCCCGGCAGCCTCGTTGTCTGGGCGCTGGTCGGGCTGATCTGCGCGCCGTTCCTGATGCGCCGCACGCGCCAATTCGAGCCGTACATTCTGTCGCCGCTGATGCTGCTTCAGACGATCCTGCTCGTCTTTATGCTGGTGCGTAACCCGTTCTTGCCCACGGTGATCGAAGGGCTGAGCGGCCCGATCACCGAGGGACGCGGCCTGAATCCGCAGCTTCACAACGTCTGGATGGTAATCCACCCGCCGACGCTGTTTACGGCCTATGGGCTGCTGGGCGTGCCCTTCTGCATGGCGCTGGCGGGCCTGTGGCGGCGCGACTACGACACCTGGGCGCGTATGGCGCTGCCGTGGACCGTCGCGGGCTGGACGATCCTGGGGCTGGCGCTGACGATGGGCGGCTACTGGGCGTATGAGTCGCTGGGCTGGGGCGGCTACTGGGGCTGGGACCCGGTGGAGAACTCGTCGCTGGTGCCGTGGCTGACGGGCGGTGCCCTGCTGCATGGCCTGCTGGCACAGCGCACCCACGGCGGTCTGCGCCGCGCGAACTTCTTTCTGGCGGTGCTGACCTACGGCTTCGTCTTCTATGCCTCGTTCCTGACGCGCTCCGGCGTGCTGTCGAACTTCTCGGTTCACTCGTTCGTCGAAGAGGGCTTGAAGTACATCATGATCGGCGCGCTGGTCGCACTGCTGATCCTGGGCTTCGGCCTTCTGAGCCTGCGCTGGCGCGACGTGCCGCGCAAGCCGCTGTCGGAGGCGGTGCTCTCGCGCGATACGGCCTTTGTGCTGCTGATGCTGACGTTCGTGATGATCGGCGTGGTGATCGCCTTCGGCACGTCGATGCCCTGGATCACCTCGATCGAGGGGCTGAGCTACAACCTGGAGCGCATCTTTAGCCGCGCCTTCGATCTGGACAACGGCACGCGCTTCGGCGGGCAGCCCTTCAGCGATGGTCGCTTCTCGCTGCTCCCCGACTTCTTCAAAAAGACCACACCGCCGCTCGGCCTGATCCTGGCGGTGCTGATGTCGGTCGGGCCGCTCTTGGGCTGGCGCGACACTAACGCACGCAAGCTGCTGCTATCGCTGCGCTGGCCCTTCGTGGCGGCGGTGCTGCTGACCAGCGTGGCGATCGTGCTGGGCGTGCGCGATGGCATGTCGATCGCGTACGTGGCGATTGCGACGTTTGCGCTCGGCACCAATCTGCTGATGATCGCGCGCACGCTGCGGTCGGGCTGGCTGCGGATCGGCGGCTACGTGGCGCATGTCGGCATGGCCCTGCTGCTCGTCGGCGTGGTCGGCTCGTATGCCTACTCGTCCGAGGAAGAGAAGCTGGTGATTCCCCAGGCCGAGACGCAGAGCATCTTCGGGCATAGCTTCACCTTCTGGGGCTACGACGAGCGCGAGAACGGCAAGCATGTGCTGCGGCTGGAAGTCGATAAGGAGAGCGATACGCCGTTTATCGCCGCGCCCGATGTATATTTCAACAGCCGCATGGGCGCGTGGGTGCGCACGCCCGCGATCAAGCGCTACCTGTGGCAAGATCTGTACATCTCGCCCGAAGAGTACCTGCCCGCCGACGATCCGAGCACGGTCGATCTGGCTCCGGGCCAGCAGGCGCAGATCGGGCCGTACGCGCTGCGCTTCGATAAGTTCGACGTGCAGGATCATCTCGCGACCGACAACAGCGCGCTGGTTGGCGCGACGGTGACGATCACGCACGAGAACACGGTGCAGGTGCTCACGCCGCAGATGCGGCTGGAGCCGAATAAAGCCTTGCGAGAGCTGGCGGTCGCGCTGCCGAGCGGTAAGAAGCTGGCGCTGGAAAACTTCAATCCACGCGAGCAGGTCGCGCGGCTGCGCGTCGATGGGCTGAACCTGCCGGTGGTTCCCGCGCGGGCGGTCTTTACCGTCAGCATCAAGCCCGCGATTGCGCTGGTCTGGATCGGCACGCTGCTGATGGCCCTCGGCGGCCTGCTGGCGGTCGTGCGGCGGCGCTGGGAATCGCTGCCGGTGCGCGCGCCCGCGCGCGCGCCTGTCGGCGGCTGGAGCCAGCGGGTGCTCGGCTGGCGTGGTATGTATCGATAGATGGCACACCGTCGAAGCGAGCCAGATTATTACACGCTGTTGCAGGTGCCGCCGAAAGCGTCTGGACCTGAGATCGACGCGGCCTATGCGCGGCTCAGCGATCTGTACAGCGCCGAGCGGATGGCGGATGCCGCGCCGGAGTTTCAAGAGCAGGCCGCGCAGAAGCGCGAGCAGCTCGCGGCGGCGTATCAGGTGCTGATCCAGCCCGACCGCCGCGCGGCCTACGATCGGCAGCGCGGCTTCTCGCAGGCTGGCGTGGCCGACGCGACCGACGCGATCGACTATCGACCCTTGCCGCCCGCGCGCGGTCAGGAGCGCGCCGTGTCTGCTGCGCCGGCTGTCGAGCGTCCGGTTCGGAGGGCACAGCCTCAGGGCGTGCGCGGCTGGCTGCCAGGTGTGGTCGTTCTAACCGGCCTGCTGGCGGTGCTGCTGCTGATTGTGCTGAGCGGCGTGCGTACCAGCGGCAGCGCAGAGGCGCTAGCCACGCCGACGCCGCTGCTGCGCGGCGGGCAACTGCCGTTCACAGCGCAGCAGATCGCGCAGTTCCGGTCGGCGGCTGAGACGAGCAACACGGCTGCAACCTGGCGGGCGCTCGGCAACGCGCTCTTCGACAATTTGCAGACGCTCCGCGAAAACGCGCCTCAGTCGCCGCAGTATCGCAGCGGGCTGCAAGGCTGGCTTGAGGTGGTGCAGGCATACGATCGCTCGCTGTCGCTGGAAGATCATCCGGTGGTGCGCGCCGACCGCGCCGTGGCGCTATTCAACTACGGCACCGACGCGCCCGACACGCAGCGGGTGGCGGAGGCGCTGGCCGAGGTCGAGCGCGGTATTCAGAGCGGCGTGACCGAGCCGCGCGCGCTGCTCAACTACGGTTTGATCCTGATCGCACACGATCCGCCGCGCACGCAAGAGGCACTTGCGCAATGGCGTACAATACTTGAAATCGCTCCACAATCGAGCGAGGCACAGCAGGCTCAGGTATTGCTGCAAACATACGAGCCCTAATGCGCCGTGAGGCTGGGGATGTGGGGGTAGCCCCCGCGAAGCCTCCGTCCCAGGGTCGAGACACAACATCGTATGGCTACAGAGGTGTCTTGAGTAAGCACGATGAGTATGACACAGAACTACTATACATTGCTTGGCGTTTCGCCCACCGCCACTACCGAAGAGATTTTAGCGGCCTATCAGGCCCGGCGTTCGGCGTCGGAGGAGGCAGGGGAGCGGCAGCTTCAGATGGCGGTGGATGTGCTGACCGATCCTGAGCAGCGCCAGAGCTATGATCGGGAGCATGGCCTGGCTCAGCCGGAGCCGCGCGCCATGAGCGGGCGCGAGATCCTGTTTGGAGTGCTCGGCGTGCTGGTCGGATTGTTGGTGTTGAGCGGCGTCTGGCTGATCGCCGGGCGGGACGAGGCAAACGTTCCGACGATCACTGAGGTGCAGCCCTATGACGCGCCCGATTTTACGCTTCAAAATCTTGACGGCACGCCGGTACGTCTCAGCGATTTCAAAGGAAAGGTGGTTCTGCTCAACTTTTGGGGTACGTGGTGCGATCCGTGCAAAGAAGAAACACCGGCGCTGGAGGCGGCCTACCGGCGGCTCAAGGATCAGGGCCTGGTGATCGTCGGCGTCGATCTCTTCAACGCGGAGCGAAGTCGGAACTATGGCGTCCAGGAAGTGCGGCAGTTTGCCAGCCGCTACGGTGTCACCTATCCAATCGTCCTGGATGAGAGCGGCGGCGTGGGGCAAGCCTACGCGATCCATCCGATCCCAACGTCATACTTTATTGACCCGCAGGGCAAGGTACGTTATCTTAAAGTGGGCCAACTGAACACCGCCGATGTCGAGCGCGTGTTTCGTAGTTTGCAGGCTACTGGCAGTTGAACTATGCAGCAATAGGAGTGGAGCATGGCTGAACGGCGCATCCTGATCATTGATGATGATCCGCAGCTTCGCGAGACGGTGACGATCGTCTTGAACACGCAGGAGTACGACGTTCAAGCCGCCCCGACGGGGAAAGAGGGAATCTCCGTGGCCGCTGAACGTGCTCCTGATCTGATTATTCTGGATGTGAATCTCCCCGATATGCTTGGGTTCGAGGTCGTGCGCGAGCTGCGGCGGTTCTCCAACGTGCCCGTGCTGATGCTGACGGGCCGCGCGGAAAGCTCCGACATCGTGAGCGGCCTCGACAGCGGCGCGGATGATTACCTGACCAAACCGTTCAAGTCCGACGAGCTGTTAGCGCGGGTTCGGGCGCTGCTGCGGCGCGTGCCCAGCTCCGAGCAACCGATCGTCGCCGCGGAGGGGCAGCTTGAGCTAGATACCAAGATGCGGATCGTGCGCGTGCGCGGCGAGCAGGTCGATCTTACGCCCACCGAGTACCAACTGCTGCTGCTGCTGGCGCAGCATCCCGGCGAGGTGCTCGATCATCACACGCTGCTTCAGCGGGTGTGGGGCGAGGAGTACGTCAACGATACGGCCTATCTCAAGGTCTATATCTGGCACCTGCGCCGTAAGCTCGAGCAGAATCCGCACGATCCCAAGATCGTGATGACCGAGTGGGGCGTCGGCTACCGGCTCGCTCCGTAGCGCGCCGCCAGCCTGGGAGCCGTCAGGCCGGGGAAAGGCAAAAAAACGCCCTGGCTGATGCGATCTCATGGGTTGAGCCGTGTATTGAGTCATACAGGGGTGGCGCTGGCTACCCCTTTTGACGTGTACCAGCATCGCTGGTAGGATACGCGGAGCCGGATAGCCAGCAGCCCTCATTGATTCGTAGGTGCTGACCACACTGTAGTGAAAGTATTGCAGCCGCTATGAACGACTCGATCGTCCCCGTTCGCGAGATCTATTGGAACATCCAGGGCCATATTCCTTTTATTCAGACGTTCTTGTACCTGCTCGCCATCGCGTCGATTGGAGTGTTGAGCTACGGCATCTGGCGCGATGTCCGGCGCTGGCGGCTTGGTCGTCCGACACAGCGCGCCACCAGCTTGGCTGCGCGTCTGTCGGAGTTTTTGCAGCAGATTTTTGGGCAGAAGCGCGTGCTGCGTGATCGCGCGCCCGGCATCATGCATACGATGATCTTCTATGGCTTTCTGGCGCTGTTCATCGGCACCGATATTATCGCTATGGAAGAGGACTTTACGATCCCGACGCTTGGCCCCGACGCGGGGCGTATCCTGGCGGGTCCGTTCTACCCGTTCTACGAGTTCATTCTCGACACGATGGGCCTGCTGTTCGTGATCGGCCTGCTGTGGGCGACCTACCGGCGCTATGTGAGCAAGCCCAACCGGCTTGATAACCGCGTCACGGATGCGTGGGTGCTCGGCGCGATGCTCTTCATCGGCATCGGCGGCTTCCTGATCGAGGGCATTCGTATTCTCAACCAGGAGATCGGCGGCGTGCGCGTGATGGAGCAGAGCTGGGCGCGCTGGAACGTGATCGGCTATCCGCTGGCGCTCTTCTTCCGGCAGATCGGCCTTGAGGGGCAGGCGGGCCTCGTCTTCCATCGCCTCCTCTGGGTGCCGCATATGATCACCACGTTCGCGTTCGTGGCGTCGATCCCCTACACCAAGTTCAAGCATATCTTCTACACGCCGCTCAACAGCTTCTTCCGCGACATCGAGCCGAAGGGCGCGCTCGACAAGATCGAAGACATCGAGGACAAGGAAGAGGAAGATCTGGGCGTTAACCGCATCGCCGATCTGACCTGGAAGGAGCGGCTGAGCCTGGATGCGTGTATGCGCTGCGGTCGCTGCCAGGCCAACTGCCCGGCCTATGCCTCAGGCTCGGATCTGTCGCCCAAGTGGCTGATCACCAAGATGGACGACCTGATGCGCGGCGCTCCGGTGCTGATGAGAGACGGCACGATCGTGCATGTGACGCAGGACGAGAGCGCGCTGGCGGCTGCCGATCGCGCGCCGACCGAGGCGGTTCACGAGGGCGGCAACGGCGAGCTGCATGGCCTGAATCGGCTCAAGGGCGGCGGCGTCAAGTTCGTCAAGGGCGATCGTGAGACGCTGCCGCTCTACGGCACGCTGATCTCGGAGAACGAGCTGTGGAGCTGCACCACCTGCCGCGCGTGTATGAGCGAGTGTCCGGCGATGATCGAGCATGTCGACGACATCGTGAATCTTCGCCGGAAGCTGGCGCTGGTCGAGGGCGAGGTGCCTGAGGGCGTGTCGACTGTGCTGACCGGCATCGAGCGCAACGGCAATCCGTGGAAGCTGCCGCAGCGTGAGCGCGCCGCGTGGGCCGAGGGCCTGGACGTGCCGGTGCTGGCCGAGGTCGAGGAAGTCGATGTGCTCTACTGGGTCGGGTGCGCGCCGAGCTACGATGCGCGCTCGCGCAAGACGGCCCGCGCGATGGTCCAGCTCATGCAGCGGGCGGGCGTCAGCTTCGCGATCCTGGGCGAAGAAGAAACGTGTACCGGCGATCCCGCGCGGCGCATGGGCGAGGAGTTTCTCTACCAGACCCAGGCGCAGACCAACATCGAGACGATGCAGCAGTACAAGTTTAAGCAGGTCGTGACGACGTGCGCGCACTGCTTCAACACGATCAAGAACGAGTATCCGCAGTTCGGCGGCGGCGCTGGCAAAGACTACGAGGTGATCCATCACACCCAATTCCTGGCGCGGCTGGTCAAGCAGGGCAAGCTCAAGCCCACCGAGCAGGTCGACGAGCGGGTGGCCTACCACGATCCATGCTACGTCGGGCGCTACAACGACATCTACGACGATCCGCGCGACCTGCTGGCGGCGATCCCTGGCGTGGAGCTGGTCGAAGCGCCCGATCGCAATCGCGAGAAGGCGATGTGCTGCGGCGGCGGCGGCGGTAACGTCTGGATGGAAGGCTGGGGCACCAAGGGCATCAACGTGATCCGCCTTGAGCAGCTTCAGCAGGCCAAGCCGACGACGGTCGCGATGGGCTGTCCCTTCTGCATGGTCATGTTCGAGGACGCCGCGAAGAATACCGGCGTGGGCGATACGCTTGGCCGCAAGGACGTTGCCGAGTTGCTGCTGGATGCGCTGCCCAGGCAGGACGGCTCGACCGCAGCTTCGGCGTAGCAGCTTCCTTTTCGAGCGTATAGCTGGCAGCATTCGCTCCATCGCAGGTGCGGTGGAGCACCTCAATGTGGGTTCTCTAGCTACTCGGCGGAGGATCGCCGTAGCGCTGGAGCAAGGCGGCGAGCGCCCGCATCCTTGCCACATGCCAGCTCGGCCAGCCGTCGTCTGCGGCGATGGCGCGCAGCGTGTGCAACTGCCGGATCAAGTGCTGGTCGAGGCTGGCTCGCGCCTGATCGCTGAGCGTATCCAGTCCCGCAACCAGCGTCGGCGTCGCGTCGACCGACAGCGTTTGCAGGTAATCGACATCGAGCTTGCCGCTGGCCTGGTAGCGCCGAATATTCTCGCGCACGATCAGCGCGTCGGTGTTGACGACGTTCAGCAGCGCCAGGTAGATCAATGCGGTTGCCATGCTGCCCGCAACGAACAGCCGGAAGCGGGTACGCCAGAGCGCGAACAGGCAGATGAGCAGGATGACCGCCAGCCAGATCATGAAGCCGTGCGTGTAAAGGCGCAGACGGGTGTAGCCGTAGTAATCCTCGTAGAGCAGCAGCCGCTTAAAGGCCGAGGCAAGCATGCCCAGCATCAGCAGGATCAAGATGCCGCTGCTGGTGTTAAAGGCGCGCTGCTTCCAGACCAGCACGCGCTGCGTCAAGAAGGCCAGCAGCCAGATCAGGCCCAGCGCCAGACATGTCGCAGCAACCAGCTCGAAGAAGCCGCGTCGGGCATACTCGGCGTAGCCCATTCCCGTGCGCTCAAGCGTGCTGATCCCGCCGAAGAGATACGCCGCCTGGATCGCCATAAAGCCGCCGAAGAGCACATCGACCGCGACGAGGACCGTCAGCGCCTCGGTAAAGCCCAGGAAGCGACGGCCCCGCCTGCCGAGCTTCTGAGTCTCGCCTTCCGCAGGCTCCACCGGCAGATCGCCGGGAGTCAGGCTTTGCGCAGGCGTTGACTGATCTTGCGTCAGAGCGGTCAGCAGCGCACCGGCGGAGACGTAGGTCGCGACCAGCACGAAGAGCAGGTGCCCGAACCAGCGCATCACGTCGACCGACCAGTCGAACGGCAGGTCGGTCAGATC
>DASUTC010000156.1 GCA_036374795.1 Herpetosiphonaceae bacterium | reverse complement strand
GCAATCGTCGCGCCCGTCGCGGAGGCGCTCGACTTTGCCCATAGCAACGGGATGGTACACCGCGATGTCAAGCCGCACAATATTATGCTCGATACCGATGGTCGCGTGCTGCTGACCGACTTCGGCATTGCGATAGATCCTTCGGAGAGCACCGAGCGGCTGACGCGCACCGGCATCTTCATGGGCACGCCCGAATATATTTCGCCGGAGCAGGCCCAGGCGCAGCCCCTCGGCGGTCGCAGCGATCTCTACTCGCTCGGCATCGTCACCTACGAGATGCTGGCGGGCCAGGTGCCCTTCTCCGGCGGCACCGCGCAGCAGATCATGGCGCATGTTTATCAAGCACCGCCGCCGATACGCAGCTTCGATCCCAATAGCCCGCCGGAGCTGGATCAGATTTTCGCCCGCGTGCTGGCGAAAGATCCGAGCCAGCGCTTCGAGCGCGCCGGGAATCTGGTCGAGGCGCTGCGCTTTGTCGCCCGCCGCTATGGAATGGCAAACGCCTCGCGTGAGGATGTCGCCGCGCTCGCAATCCCGCGCAACTCGTCGGCAGGACAGGCGACGGTCGCGATGCGTACTCCGACCAGCGGCTATCCGCCAGTCACCGCCGCGCCGACGCCAGCGCCTACCCCGCAGCGCTCCGCGCCGCCCGCCGCGTTCCCGATCGCCGATGTCTTCGGCAATCCTCAGCCGACGCCAGGCCCACGCGCTGCCCAGACGCCGCTCGGCCAGAGCGCAGCGCCGCCGATGGGCGGGGGCCGCAGCGGCACACCGGCTGCCGGTACTCCACGCCAGACGACCGGACGCGGCTATACGTATCCCAATAGCGACGATCGCTTCGTGCCGCCACCGCCACGCGTGCCGCCTCGGCGCGCGTATGACGACGACGGCGGCTCCAATATATCATGGACACTCCTGGCGCTCGGCGCGATCGGTCTGCTGGCGGTGATCGTGCTGATCGTGCTCTCGCGCGACTCTTCAGGGCTGTTCGGCACCACGCCCGCCGCGAACAATCCGTTCGCCACGCAGGTCACGGCCACGCCGCTGCCGACGTCTACGGTCGTCGAGCCTACGCGCGCGCCGTTTGTCGTGCCGACGTTGGTCGCAACTCAGGTGACGGGCACGCCGGAGGAGCTGCCGACGACGGAGCCGACGATCGCGCCAACGATGGAGCCGACGACGGAGCCAACGATCGCGCCGACGATCGCGCCCACGCTGGAGCCGACGATCGCGCCGACGACGGAGCCGACCGCCGTGCCGACCCTGGAGCCGGTGATCACGCCGACCGTGCCCGCCGGACAGGCCACGGGCACGCCAACAGCTACCAGTCCCGCCGGGGGCGGGCCGCTGGGCGGCGGTGGTCATCTTGCCTATTTTGCCGACGGCGCGCTCAACGTGATCGATGTCGAATCGCAGCGACCGGAGTCGTTTCCGTATCTGCTGGAGCCGATCGGCCCGGTTTCGATCTCGCCCGACGGCACGCGGGTGCTGCTCGACGTGCTCGATCCCAAAACCAACAATCGCCAGATTGCCGTTCTCGACCAGGCCAAGAGCACCGTCACCGTGCTCACCAAAGGCCCCGGCGATCACTACCATCCAAGCTGGCGCGGCGATGGCCTGGCGATCGTCTTCGCCTCGAACGAGAGCGGCGACGCCGATCTGTACATGATGGACGCCGACGGTCAAAACGTGAAGCCGATCACGTCCGGCTCCGGCAACGATCAGTATCCCTCGTTCTCGCCCGACGGCACGCGCATTCTGTTCGAGTCCGATCGCGACGGGCCGTGGGCGATCTACACGGTCGATGTGCAGAGCGGAGCGATCTCGCGCTTCTCGGCAGCCGGACAGACCACCAACGATCGATCGCCGCGCTGGTCGCCCGATGGACAGGCCGTGGCGTTCGCATCCGACCGGGACTATCCCGGCCAGCGCACCGAGATCTATATCGAGCGACTGGACGGCTCGGAGACGCAGAAGCTGACCGACTTCAAGGACGGCTCGGTCGATGGCCCGACGTGGTCGCCCGACGGCAAGCTGATCGCGTTCTTCGGCAATCGCAACGGCAACGACGACATCTATATCGCCGATCCCGCCGCCGATACGCTCCTTGACTGGCCCGCCAAAACGCCCGACATCAACGAGCGCTGGCCGATCTGGGGGAAGTAAACCAAGGAACAACGGAACAAAGCACAAAGCACTGGAATCTCCTGTTCTTTGTTCTCGTCTCGGAGCACCTATGCAATCACTGGTAGGAATCGTCATGGGCAGCGACTCGGACTTTGCGACGATGCGCGCAGCCGCCGAGGTTTGCCAGGAGTTTGGCGTGGCCCACGAGGTGCGCGTGGTTTCGGCGCATCGCACGCCCGACGACATGGCTGAGTATGGTCGTATGGCGCACGAGCGCGGCCTGCGGGTGATCGTCGCGGGCGCGGGCGGCGCGGCGCATCTGCCGGGAATGCTCGCCGCACACACGCCGCTCCCGGTGATCGGCGTGCCCGTGCCGATCGGCGGCTTGCAGGGCGTGGACGCGCTCCTGTCGATCGTGCAAATGCCAGCGGGCGTGCCCGTCGCCACCGTCGCGATCGGGCAGGCGCGAAACGCTGGCTTGCTGGCCGTGCAGATCCTCGCCACCGCCGATCCCGCGCTGATGCAGCGGATGATCGCCTACAAGCACGAGCTGGCGAGCGCCTCACGCGAGAAGAATCGCAGCTTGCAGGCCCGGTTGCAGCCGCCAGAGTAGTACGATCGACACAATCGGCTATCCGCAATCATTTCGCAGACATCGTCCATCCACGCCGGGCATATCGCAATCCGCTGCCAGAGGGTCGATCGTCTCCTTCCTCTTGTACGATCTGCACAACTCTGCATACCCTAAATTTGGTCAACCTGACCGTAGCGCTGTGTCGCGCTTTTGCTTATAGTGCGTCCAACACATCGCGCTAACCGTCATCAACACATCGGCGATCAATCGCAGATAGGCAGTGCAGCCTTCACGAGATTACTCGTGGAGGCTGCGTTCTTGTATGACAAGGAGTACGGGATGGAGTCGATCAACGGGGCGGATACCGCCTGGGTGCTGATCTCAGCCGCGCTGGTGATGCTGATGACGCCGGGGCTTGGCCTCTTCTACGGCGGCCTGGTGCGACAGAAAAACGTGCTCTCGACGATCATGCACAGCTTTTTTATGCTGGCGCTGATCAGCGTGCAGTGGGTGCTGTGGGGCTATAGCCTGGCGTTCGGCCCCGACAAGGGCGGCCTGATCGGCGGGCTGGAGTGGGTGGGATTAGCAGGCGTCGGCGCGGAGCCGAATGAAACGTACGCCGGGACAATCCCGCATCAGGCGTTCATGATCTACCAGATGATGTTCGCGGTGATCACGCCCGCGCTGATCTCAGGCGCGTTCGCCGAGCGCAAGCGCTTCAAATCATTCGCGATCTTTTCGCTGCTCTGGGCCACGCTGGTCTACGATCCGGTCGCGCACTGGGTCTGGGCCGATGGCGGCTGGCTGCGCAGCCTGGGCGCGCTCGACTTCGCGGGCGGCACGGTGGTGCATATTACGTCGGGCGTGTCGGCGCTGGTCTGCGCGCTGGTGCTGGGCAAGCGCATCGGCTACGGCCAGGAGTCGATGGCACCGCACAACGCCACGATGACCGTGCTCGGCACCGCGCTGCTCTGGTTCGGCTGGTTCGGCTTCAACGCGGGCAGCGCGCTCGGATCGGGGGCGCTGGCGGTCAACGCCTTCGTGACGACGAACTCGGCTGCGGCGATGGCCGCGCTGACCTGGATGACCGCGAGCTGGATTCGGCACGAGCGGCCAAGCGTGCTCGGCTCGACGGCGGGCGCGGTGGCGGGATTGGTCGGGATCACTCCGGCGGCGGGCTTTGTCACGCCCATTGCGGCGCTGCTGATCGGCTTCGCCTCCGGCCTGCTCTGCTTCGTTGTGGTTGAGTTCATCGTGCGCAACCGCATCGACGACGCGCTGGATGTCTTCGGCGTGCATGGCATCGGCGGCATCGTGGGCGCGCTGCTGACGGGCGTCTTCGCCACCACGGCGGTCAACGAGGCCGGAACGAATGGCCTGCTTTTCGGCAATCCGTATCAGCTCGTGATCCAGACGATCGCGGTGGTGGTTGTCGCGGCCTACGCGGCGGCTGTCACCTGGGGCCTGCTCAAGCTGATCGACACGCTGTTTGGCCTGCGCGTCTCTGCCGACGAGGAGCAGCGCGGCCTGGACACGACGCAGCACGGCGAGCCCGCGTATCAGGGAATCTAACACAGGTAGTCTATCGCATGTGAGGAGGAACGATCATGGAGCTGCTGGCATTGATTCTGTTCATCGGGATGATCGGAAGCTGGCTGATGATGCCGGGCACCACGACGACGCGCATAGAGACACAGGCCGAGGCTGGCGAGCGCAGCCCATCGACCGCCGGACAGCCCGCGTAACGCGCGGCCCGCGTCATACTCAGATTGTCGCCGCCTCTAGCCACGCTGCTGGGGGCGGCCCCCTTTTGAGTGGGAATCGATTGAAATTGGGGTCTTGACAAATCACCGTCATGCCGTTAAGCTATCGCCCAACGTCGAATGAGGTTGGAAGTGAACGAACGAGCGATCCAACTGCATAGCGTGAAAGCGCGCGCAAGCAAAAAAAGCCGGGCCATCAGGTCTGGTTAGTGCGCTTGCGTGTGAAACAGCGATAACAATCACACACCCGCCTGACCAGACACGGTCAGGCGGTTTTTATGTGTCCGACGATCAGAAAGAATCTAGCACCAATACCAGGAGAATGATATGTTCACGCTGAACTCGAAACGCCTGCTCAGCATGGTCCACCCGTCCGCCGCCGGAAATCCGTTCAACGGCAGGAGCAGAGCAGATGTTTGTAGATCTTCGGAACGTCCAGATTGTCGATACGACGCTGCGTGAAGGCGAGCAGTTCGCGCACGCCCACTTTAGCCGCCAGCAAAAGCTGGAGATCGCCCGCGCGCTCGATGCATTCGGCGTCGAGTACATCGAAGTCACCTCGCCGGTCGCGTCGCCGCAGAGCGCGCACGACCTGCAAGCCATCGCCGCGCTGAACCTCGCGGCTGGCATTCTGACCCACACCCGCTGCAATCTGGAAGATGTGCGCCGCGCCGTCGACTGTGGCGTTCACGGCGTCAACCTGCTCTTCGCTACGTCGTCCGTGCTGCGCGACGCCAGCCACGGCCTGAGCATCGACCAGATCCTCGAAGAGGCCGCGCGCTGCATCACATTTTTGCAGGAGGCGCAGGTCGAGGTGCGATTCTCGTGCGAGGATGCGTTTCGCACCGATCCCGCCGATCTGCTGCGGATCTACACCGCCGTCGACGCGCTTGGCGTCGATCGCGTTGGCATCGCCGATACGGTCGGCATCGCCACACCCCGCGAGGTCGAGCGGCTGGTAGGCCATGTGCGCGCTGCCGTGCGCTGTGACATCGAGTTCCACGGCCACAACGACGGCGGCTGCGCGATTGCCAACGCCCACGCTGCGATCCAGGCGGGCGCGACCCACATCGACACGACGGTGCTGGGCATCGGCGAGCGCAACGGCATTGCGGCGCTATCGGGGCTGATCGCCCGCCTGTATCTCTCCGACCCGCAGCTTGTGGCGCACTACAACCTGCATCTGCTGGCGGAGCTTGACGAGCTTGTCGCGCGGATCGTCGGCATCGCGATCCCGTTCAACTCGTGCATCACCGGCCAGACCGCCTTTACCCACAAGGCCGGGCTGCATACCAATGCTGTGCTGCGCGATCCCCGCTCCTACGAGGCGCTCGATCCGCACGCCTTTGGCCGCAGCCGCGAGGTGCTGCTGGGCCATCGCCTGACGGGACGCAACGCCATCGCCCACCGGGCACAGACGCTCGGCCTGCACCTCTCCGACGCCGCGCTCAAAGCGATCACGCAGCAGATCAAAGCGCGCGCCGACGAGCAGCCCCTCTCCGACGCAGAAGTCGACGCGCTGCTGCTGGCGCAGCTCCCCGGAGACGCCGTCGCCTCCACTCATCCCGCACCCATTTCAATCGCCGCGAAATAGCGGCTGGCTCGTGAGCCTTACACACCTGCCTGGCACGGGCGTGGTTTCGCGCACCCAAAATCGGCGGGGAGCGGCAGTTTTACACGACACATTCGCGAAAACGAGGCATAGACGATGGCACAGACATTAGCAGAGCAGATTCTTTCACAGGCCGCCGGGCGTCCGGTCCAGGCGGGCGAGGTAGTCACGGTGCGGGTGGATCTGGCGATGGTTCACGACAGCATCGCGCCGAGCGTGATCCGCATTTTGCACGAGCAGCTTGGCGCTGAGCGGGTCTGGAATCCCGATCGGATCGCGGTGGCGATCGATCATGTCGCTCCGGCGGCCAATCTTCAGACAGCGGAGTCGCAGAACAAGCTGCGCGCCTGGGCCAGAGAGCAGGGCATTCGCAATCTGTTCGACGTGGGACGCGGCATCGCGCATCAGGTGTTGATCGAGGAGCGGCTGGCGCGTCCGGGTCTGCTGATCGTCGGCTCCGACTCGCACTCCACAGCCTACGGCGCGGTGGGCGCGTTCGGCACCGGCATGGGCGCGACCGATATTGCGCTGGCCTTGGCGACCGGCCAGACCTGGCTGCGCGTGCCTGAGACGATCCACGTCCAGGCGCGGGGACGCCTGGGCGCAGGCGTGACGGCGAAGGACGTGGCGCTGAAGATCGCCCGCGAGCTACGGGCGGACGGCGCAACCTACCAGGCGATCGAGTATCACGGCTTCGACAGCTTCTCCGTGGGCGAGCGCACCACGCTGGCGACGATGGCGATCGAAGTCGGCGGCAAGGCGGGCATCGTGCCGCCAACCGGCGCGGCGCTGGCGGATGATTACGTGCCGTCGTGGCTGACCGTCGAGGCGGACGCGACCTACAGCCGCACGCTGGCGATCGACCTCGACGATCTCGATCCGCAGATCGCCGCGCCGCACCACGTGGACAACGTCACCGATCTGCGCAACCTGGGCCGCATCCCCGTCGATGTGGTGTATCTCGGCACCTGCACCAACGGACGCCACGAGGACATGGCCGCCGCAGCGCGTATCCTGCGCGGTCGGCGGATTCATCCGAGCGTGCGCATGATGGTCGTTCCGGCGTCGAGCGAGGCGCTCCAGCTGGCGGTCGCTGACGGCACGCTCTCCACGCTGCTGGCGGCGGGCGCAACGCTCGGCACGCCCGGCTGCGGCGCGTGCATCGGGCGGCACATGGGCGTGCTCGGCCCGACCGATGTCTGTTTGTTCACCGGCAACCGCAACTTCCGTGGGCGCATGGGCCATCCCGACGCGCAGATCTACCTGGGATCGCCGGAGGTCGCCGCGGCCACAGCGGTCGCGGGTTACATTGCCGATCCGCGAGAAATTGCATGAGAACAAGGGAACAAGAGATCAAGCGATCAAGGGGAATAAACAGAATCGCTGTTCTTTGTTCTATGTTCTTTGTTCTCGATAGGAGTTGATTATGTCACGCATCTGGCGCTTTGGCGATGATGTCAATACCGATCAGATCGTTCCCGGTCGGTACGCTCCCTACATGACGAGCGAGGCGGAGCTACGCAAGTATCCATTCATCGAGGCGCGGCCCGACTTCGCGCCCACGGTGCAGGCCGGCGACATCATCGTCGCGGGCCGCAACTTCGGCTGCGGCTCATCGCGGGAGTACGCGCCCCAGGCGTTGAAGCTCGTCGGCGTGGGCGCGATCATCGCGCCGAGCTTCGCGCGCATCTTCTATCGCAACGCGCTCAACCTGGGCATTCCGCTGTTCGAGGCCGATCTGCAATGGCTGGAGGACGGCGCGGAGGCTCAGCTCGATCTCGACGGCGGCATCCTGCACACGGCGCGCGGCCCGATCGCACTGCCGCAGCCGCCCGCGTGGATGCAGCAGGTCTGGCAGGCAGGCGGGATCGTTCCCTATTTCCGGCAGCACGGTCGCTTCCCCGGCGAGGCTGCGCAATGAGCTACCGGATCTGCCTGCTGCCCGGCGATGGCATCGGACGCGAGGTGATCGCCGCTGCCCGCGAGGTGCTGGAAGCCACGGGATTCGACGCGCGCTACGACGAGCAGCCGATCGGCTGGGCGTGCTTCCAGCGCGAGGGTACCGCTCTGCCTGAGGCAACCCTGGCCGCCGTGCGCGCAGCCGACGCCGCGCTACTGGGCGCGGTCGGCTCGCCGTCGCATCGTGTGCCGGAGTATCGCAGCCCGGTGGTCGCGCTGCGCCGCGAGCTGGATCTGTACGCCTGCGTCCGGCCTGTACGCACGCCGCCGCTGCCGCAGGCCCGCCCCGGCGTCGATCTGGTCGTCGTGCGCGAAAACAGCGAGGGCCTGTACAGCGGCCTTGAGCAGCGCGACGGCGACCGCGCGGTTGCGCAGCGGGTGATCACCGGAGCGGGCAGCGCTCGCATCGCGCGCTGGGCGCTTCAGTACGCGCGCCAGCACGGACGGCGACGCATCACGATCGTCCACAAGGCCAACGTCCTGCGCGAAACCTGCGGCCTGTTCCGCAGCGCCGCGCTCGACGTGCTGGCGGATGCCGGTGAGATCGCCGTGGATGAGCTGCTGGTCGATACCGCTGCCTATCACATGGTGCGCGATCCCGAACGCTTCGACGTGATCGTTACGACCAACCTTTTTGGCGATATTTTGTCGGATGCGGCGAGCGCCTGGGGCGGCGGCCTGGGCCTGGCCGCTTCGGCCAACCTGGGGCAGCGCGGCGCGATCTTCGAGCCGGTCCACGGCTCGGCACCCGACATCGCTGGACGCGGCATCGCCAACCCGCTGGCGGCGATCGGAGCCGCCGCGCTGCTGCTCGACCACCTAGGCGAGGCCGAGCGTGCCCAGCATGTGCGGGCCGCGATCGACGCTACGCTGCGCGCTCGCGTGTGGACGCCCGACCTCGGCGGCAGCGCGACGACCGCCGATGTAACCAACGTTGTGATTCAACAAATCAACGGATAATGAGGAGATTTCACATGAACTGCCCGGAATGTGACGCCACTCTGACCCTTGACGCCGATCTGATCGAGGGCGAGATTGTGCCCTGCGCCGACTGTGGCGCTGAGCTCGAGGTCATCGCGACGCAGCCGCTGGCGCTGGCGCTGGCTCCCGAAATCGAGGAGGACTGGGGCGAGTAGCGACTCACCGCCTCACGATCGGAGCAACCTATGAGTCTTGGAATCTTATGCTCGCGGATTCGCGTCGAAGAAAAGCTACTCTTTGCCGAGCTTGACCGGCGCGGCGTGCAGTACGAGCGCATCGACGACGGCGATCTGATCTTCGACCTTCAGCGGACAACGTTTCCGTTCGACGTGGTGCTGGAGCGCTCGATCTCGTTTGGACGCTCGCTGTACGCGCTTCAGGTGCTCGAAGCGCGCGGCGTCGCCTGCATCAACCGCGCCGACGTGGTAGCGATCTGCGGCGATAAGCTGCGCACCACCGAAGCACTCATCCGGTCGGGAGTGCCGACGCCGCGCACGCTGCTGGCCTTCACGACCGAGTCGGCGCTTGAGGCGATCGAGCGGCTGGGCTACCCGGCTGTGCTCAAGCCGGTCGTCGGCTCGTGGGGCCGGATGATCACGCGCATCAACGACCGCGACGCCGCCGAGGCGGTGCTTGAGCAGCTCGATGTGCTGGGCTCGTGGCAGCAGCATGTCTACTACATTCAGGAGCATATCGCCAAGCCGGGCCGCGACATTCGCGCGTTCGTCGTCGGTGACGAGCCGATCTGCGCGATCTACCGCTACAGTGACCACTGGATCACCAATACCGCGCGCGGCGGACGCGCCGAGAACTGCCCGGTTGACGGAGCGGTCGGCGATCTGGCCCTGCGTGCGGCCCAGGCGGTCGGCGGCGGCGTGCTGGCGATCGACCTGCTCGAAACCTCCGACGGGCGGCTGCTGGTCAACGAGGTCAATCACACGATGGAGTTTCGCAACTCGATCGACACGACCGGTGTGAATATCCCGGCGCGGATTGTCGATTACGTGGTAGCAGAACAGAGAACAAAGAACAGAGCACACAGGGGTTGAGCAGTTTTGTGCTTTGTTCCGTTGTTCTTTGTTTGTTTCAAGGTGTTGACTATGATTCGAGTATCCATCGTCGGCGCGTCCGGCTATGTTGGCGGCGAGCTGCTGCGGCTGCTGCTGCGCCACCCTGAGGTTGAGGTTGTGCAGGCGACATCTGAGCGCCGCGCCGGACAATTTGTGTACGCCGCTCATCCCAACCTGCGCGGCCAGACCGGTCTGCGCTTCTCAAGTCTGGCGACGCTTGAGTCCTGCGACGCGCTGATCCTGGCGCTGCCGCACGGCCATGCCGCACAGCAGATCGAGCGCTTCGCCGCGCTCGCGCCGCGCATCGTGGACTGTTCCGCCGATTTTCGGCTGTCCGATCCCGAAACATACGCCCGCTGGTACGGCGCGGAGCATGCCAGCCCGGAGTGGCTGAGCCGCTTCGTCTATGGGCTGCCGGAGATCTATCGTGAGCGGATCGCCGAGGCGCGCTACGTCTCCGGCGTCGGCTGCAATGCCACAGCGGTCAACCTGGCGCTGCTGCCGCTGGCGCGCGCCGGGCTGCTCGATCCGCAGCGTCCGATCGTCGCCGAGGTCAAGGTCGGCTCGTCGGAGGGCGGCGACGAGCCCAGCGAGAGCAGCCACCACCCCGAACGCTCGCATGTCGTGCGCTCGTACTCGCCGGTTGGTCATCGACACGCGGCGGAGATTCAGCAGGCGCTCGGCATGGACGAGATCCACCTGTCGATCACGGCGGTCGAGCTGGTGCGCGGCGCGCTGGCAACCTGTCACGCCTGGCTGCGCGAGCCGCTCAACGACCGCGATCTGTGGCGTGCCTATCGCACCACGTATGCTGACGAGCCATTCGTGCGGATCGTCAAGGAGCGGAGCGGCACCTATCGGCTGCCGGAGCCGAAGATCCTCGCGGGCAGCAACTATGCCGATGTCGGCTGGGCGCTCGACGAGCGGAGCGGGCGGATCGTCGCCATCGCCGCGATCGACAACCTGCAAAAAGGCGCTGCCGGCACGGCGGTGCAGTGCCTCAATCTTCAGCATGGCCTGCCGGAAACCACCGGCCTGGAAGCGATCGGGCTGCATCCGATCTGATCAAGGCCACGGGCTGGAGCTTTACAAGTACATCGGGGAGGAGAACATATGCTGGTGATCAAAATCGGCGGCGCGGCGGGCATCGACTACGGCGCGCTGTGCCAGGAGCTTGCATCGCTCTGGCGCGACGGCCAGCGGCTGGTGCTGGTTCACGGCGGCTCCGACGAGACAAACCGGCTGGGGGAGCGACTCGATCATCCGCCGCGCTTTGTCACCACGGCATCGGGCCACGTCAGCCGCTACACCGATCGGC
>DASUTC010000155.1 GCA_036374795.1 Herpetosiphonaceae bacterium | reverse complement strand
GCGAGCGCGTGGCACTGATCGGGCAGAACGGCGCGGGCAAGACAACGCTGGCGCGGCAGCTCAACGGGCTGCTCCAGCCCACCTCCGGCGCGGTGACGATCGGCGACTGGGACACGCGCACACATACCGTCGCGCAGCTTGCCCGCCACGTTGGATATGTCTTCCAGTATCCCGAACATCAGATCTTCAAGCGCAGCGTCCGCGATGAGATCGCGGTCGGGCCGCGCAACCTGGGCTTTGATGCTGAGCATCTGGCGGCGGCGGTCGACGCCGCGCTGCATGTCACCGGCCTTACGGAGATGGCCGAGCGTCATCCGCACGATCTGATGCCCGCGCTGCGGAAGCGAGTTGCGCTGGCCTCGGTGCTGGCGATGGAAACGCCGATCGTGGTGCTGGACGAGCCGACGACCGGGCAGGATGTGCTTGGGCTGCGGCTGATCGGCGAGATCGTGGAGCAGCTCGGCGCGGCGGGCCGCACGGTGATCATGATCAGCCATGATATTGATTTCTGCGCCGCGCATTGCCAGCGGCTGATCGTGCTGAGCGAGGGTCGCGTGCTGCTGGACGGCCCGCCGGAGATCGTCTTTGCGCGTCCCGACCTGCTGGCGCAGAGCGCGGTCGAGCCGCCGCAGCTTGCGCGGCTGGCCGAGCGGCTGGGGCTGCCGCTGGTCTGGCGAAGCGAGCCGCTGCTGGATGCGCTGGCCGAGCGGCAATCACACGGCTGATGCGCGACCGGGCGATGAGATTCGGTGAGCATGATTCGTACGTAGATCCAGGCAAGACAATCACGGCCAGCGTGGCAGATTGTAAAAGGAGGCTTCTATGTTACGCCGTCTTGCTGCGTACGAGTCCGTGGCTCCGCTCCTGCTGCGGATCGCCATCGGTCTAACCTTCTTCCTGGCAGGTCTGAGCAAAGTGATGGGCGGCACCGATCGGGTTGCCGGTTTCTTCGGCAGCCTGGGCATCCCGCTGCCGTCGCTGATGGGGCCGTTCATCGCCTACCTTGAGCTGCTCGGCGGGCTGGCGTTGATCGTCGGCGTGCTGACTCGTCTCTTCGGCCTGCTGTTTGTCGCCAATATGGTGGTCGCGCTGCTGCTGGTAGCTGCTCCCAAAGCGTTTGCAGGCCCGAATCTGGCCGTTGGATTCAACGATATGCGGGTGGAGTGGCTGCTGCTGCTGGGATCGGCGGCGCTGGCGCTGCTCAGTCCCGGCCTCTTCTCGGTAGACGCCGCGCTGCTCGGCGATCGACCGGAGCCGCTGGTCGAGCAGCCGCGTCCAGCCCGGCAGCTATGAGGATCGAAGGGAACAAGCGGACAAGGACGTGCAGCCTTTGTTCGCCTGTTTTTTTGGTTCGCGGCCTCAAGCCCCCGGCCTGATGGCTCAGCGGGAACGCAACGCGGAGAGATAGGGGTGCATCTCTCCGCGTTACTGCATCGGGCGGTTAGGGTTTGACTGCCCGATGATCTCCTTCTCAGCGCGCGCCATCGCCCAGACGACCGGCCTGTCGGCACGCGCACGCCGCGCATGGAGCTATCGAACATCATAGACTCGCGCGTGATGCGCTGCGGGCGCGACCGGGATGACGATCGCGAGGATCGCATAGATGATCGGCGCGAACGGCCCGGAGGCGGCCAGCAAGCCGAGCGCAAGCAGGACGCGCACCAGCGTCGGGTCGACGTTGAAGTATTCGGCAATCCCGCCTGCCACGCCCGCGAAGACGATATTGGTGTGCGAGCGATACAGACGACGGGTTTCAGTTGGCGTAATCATCGCACTGCTCCTTCCTGCCTGCGATGAAGATATGGCATGGCGTAAACGCTCTCTGTGCCAGTGAATCGAGTCTACCCCAGTCTGCCGCCGTCTGGTGGAAAGAAGCACATACCGCCGGTGAAGATGCCGTCACCGCTGCCCACGACAGGAGCGCCGCTGCCTGTTGCGATCTTGCTACCCTGTGTCGTCAAGTCTTTTTGCTACGGCTGGATAATCGCGGTAGGCTGAGGATCTGAAGTTCCGCAGCCGTGGACGAGCTACGGCCTGCGTACAACTCCTGCGAGTATGAGGCGCTGGGGAAGCGGCTCACGCTGTCGGCGTGCGCTGATCGTATGAGCCACGACATGCCTACATCGATCACGCCGTGCGGGCGACGACCGCGCCTTGAAGTCCCCGGTGCCGGGAGGTTCCTATGCGCTTCCTAGGTACAAGCAAGCTGCGACGGCTGGTGCTGCTGCTGGGCGTCGTCGCTGCGATGGTGCTGCTGGGCGCTACGCCCGCGCTGGCTGCCGAGCGGCGCTCAGGCGATCAGGTAGTGATCGGCAGCGAGCAGGTGATAGCCGACGATCTCTATGTGACCGCCGGTGTCGTACGGATTGACGGCACGATCGAGGGCGATCTGATCGCGGCGGCCTCGCAGATCACGATCAACGGCACCGTCGAAGGCGATGTGCTGGCGGTCGCTCAGGCGATCGTGATCAACGGAACGGTAGGCGACGATCTGCGGGTCGGCGGCGCCGTCGTGCAGTTCGGGCCGAACGCTCAGCTCGCCGACGATGCTCTGGCGGGCGCTGCGAGCATCGAGCAGCAGGCGGGCGGCACGATCGGCGGCGATGCGTATCTGTTTGGCAGCCAGGCGCTGCTGGCCGGCACAACGCACGGCAGCCTGGAGGGCGGATTCGCGGCGCTTGAGCTGCGCGGCACGATCGACCGCGATGTTAACGTGGCGGTCGGTTCGAGCGACGGCACCATGATGGTCGCGCCCTTCACGCCGGGCGTGGGCGTCGCCACGCCTGCGGTGCGGTCGGGCCTGACCGTGGACGAATCTGCGCGGATCGGCGGCAAGCTGAATTACACCGCGACGGACGAGTTCCGCATTCCGGCAGCGCAGGTCGGCGAGGGCATTGAGTTTACGCCCGTCGCGCAGACCCAGCCAGCGCCTTACGCCTGGCTGATCGATCCGATCCGGCGCTACGTGACGCTGTTTGTGATCGGCCTGCTCCTGCTGTGGATCGTGCCTAACTGGGTCGGGCGGCTGGCAACCACCGTCCGCGCGCGACCGATGGCAAGCCTCGGCTGGGGGACGCTCAGCTTTGTCGGCGCGATTGCGCTGATGCTCCTGATTCCGCTCAGCGTGATCCTGCTGATGGTGCTCTTCGGCTACCTGACACTCGGCGGGCTGGCCGGGATCACCTTCGTGCTCGGCACGGCAGCCTTCAGCGCGCTGCTCACGAGCTTCGCGGTGCTGGTCAGCTACATCGTGCAGATCGTCGTGGGGCTGATGATCGGGCGCTGGCTGCTTGGCGCGATCAGCCCACAGTGGGCGGAAAGCCGCGTCGGGTCGCTGGCGCTGGGCCTTGCGCTGTACGTGATCCTGCGCGCGGTGCCCTACCTGGGCGTGCTCGTCGCGCTGATCGTGACTCTGCTGGGCCTTGGAGCGGTCTGGCAGTGGGTTCGTGTCCGGCTGTCGCGCGGCGCTCCCACGGTCGCGCCTATGCCGGTCGCATAGCCATAGGGGTTATGTGAGCACGTCTTCCGTGCTCCGAGCGTCGTGGATTTTGGAATAGGCGACGCGAGTGGTTTTTCTCCGCTCGCGTCGCCTGTTTGCAGCACTACGCACCCTGGTTGGCCGTGGTGCAATGATGCTATACGCTGCGATGATCCGCCTACCGCACGCTCACATCGTCGACGAAGAAGGCCGTCGGCAGCGAGGTGTCGTTGGTGGCCGTGAACTGCACGCGCAGCGATTGACCGGCGTAGCTCGCCAGGCTGAGGCTATCCTGCCGCCAGACACCCGCGCCGCTGGCGTTGCTCCAGGTGCGCAGTGTCGCCACGAGCGTGCCGCTGCTGTTGTACAGGCGCACGCGCAGGTAGTCGTAGGCGGTGGTGCCGGACTCCTGGGTGCTCATGTACCACCAGTAGGTCAGCGTGCCGTTGGTCGGGATCGTCACGGTCTGGTAGATCGAGTCGGTGCCGTTGTTGTAGTCGGCCAGGTACGCGCTGTACGAGCCGGTGTGCGGGCGGGTGGTGTCGACCAGCTGGTAGCCGCCGCTGGAAGACTGGACCCACGGGCTGGTGCCGCTCTCGAAGCCGCCGTTGACGATCCTCTCGCCGCCCGGATCAGGCGTCGGCGTTGGCGTCGGGTTGGTCGGCGGCGTTGTCGGCGTTGGCGTCGGGGTGCCGCTGCAATACTGCGCCTGCTTGCCGATCACCGCGTACGGACAATCCGACTTCTCAAGCAGGTAGAGCACCGCCTCGCGGTTGCGGCTGGTCTGCGGGCCGATGTACTCATCCGGCGGGTAGAAGCCCGGGCTGGAGCCTCTCGGATACAACTCGAAGGTGTAGGCGAAGATCTTATGCACGCCATACATCCAGTCATCCGAGGTGCCGTCGGCGATATACAGGTCGCTGGCCTGCTGCGGCGTGTAGTTGTTGGTCGCCGCCATGGCCTGGCCCATCGTCCTGAAGACGTTCTCGTCGTCCGCAGTCATATCGGCGGGCACGTTGGTGTAGGTGTAGCCGTAGGGCCACAGGATCAGCTCGCTGTAGGTGTGGAAGCTGATCGAGGTCTTGATCTGCTGCCTGCCGCCGATCACGCGGCTATTGATGAAGTCGCGCAATCGGGCCGTCTCCGGCGCGGAGAAGGCCGACGGGCCGCGATAGGTGTCGCTGGACGTGCTGCCGCTGGAGCCGCCGCAGCAGCCCCACTTGTAGCTGTAGTTGCGGTTGAGGTCGGTGCCGACGTAGGACGAGCCGCTGTTGGGCTGCCGGTTCTTGCGCCAGCTATGATACGTATCGTTGAGCACATCGTACTCGCCGCCGTCGGGATTGAGGTTGAAGACGATGTAGATCTCGCGCGTGTTGACGATATTGGTGACGCGCGAGTCGACGCCGTACTTGCTGGTCAGCTCATTCATGATGTAGAGCGCCATCTCGACGGTCAGGTGCTCGCGGGCATGGTGCAGGCCGACGAAGAGCACCTCCGGCTCGCTCTCGTCCGTCGCCACGTTATCGCTGATCTTCATCGTCCAGAGGTCGCGGTTCTCGTAGGACTTGCCGATGCTGAAGCGGCTGGTGATGCTCGGATACCTGCTGGCGACCGAGGCGATCTCGTTGCTCATCTCGGTGTAGTTATGGTAGGCCGAGTCGGCGGGCGGGAAGTCCTGAATCGCCGCCAGCTCCTCCGGGTTGTAGCCGCGCGCTTTGAGGCGGTTGACCTCGCGCGGCGTGGCGATGACCTCGACCTCGTTGTCGTCGATGTGCTCGATCGCCGCGCCGGTGCGGGCGATCTCCGTGCGCTGCTCCTTGGTGGAGACGCCATGGATAACGTAGGTGCGGGCGTCGTCGCGCTCGTTCTTGGGGGCGCGCTCGGCTTCAATATCGGCGGGACGACCAAGGACGATTGCGGGTAGGGCGAGGGCCAGCAACGTGACCAGTGTCAAAAGCGTTGCCAGGGAACGGTGCCGACGAAAGATGCTCATACGTGATCTTGCTCCTCGTGCTGTGCGGTTGTGTGGACGATGGCTCCGAAAGGGCGTAGTGCAACACGCCCCTTCGGATGTGGACGATCAAACCTCTTTAAACGCAGGTCTTGCCAATCGTCGAGTAGTAGCAGTTAGCCTTTTCCATGAAGTACAGCACGGCCTCGCGGTTGCGGCTGGTCTGCGGGCCGATGTACTCATCCGGCGGGTAGAAGCCCGGGCTGGAAGTCCTGGGATACATCTCGAACGTAAAGGCAAAGATCTTGTGCGCGCCGTACAGCCAGTCATCCGAGTTGCCGTCGGCAATATACAGATCGCTGGCCTGCTGCGGCGTGTAGTTGTTGGTCGCGGCCATGGCGCGGCCTACCGTGGAGAAGACGTTGTAATCGTCGACCGTCATATCGGCGGGCACATTGGTGTAGGTGTAGCCATAGGGCCACAGGATCAGCTCGCTGTAGGTGTGGAAGCTGATCGAGCCTCGAATCTGCTGCCTGCCGTTGATCACACGGCTGTTAACGAAGTCGCGCAATCGGGCGGTTTCCGGCGCGGAGAAGGCCGACGGGCCGCGATAGGTGTCGCTGGATGGGCTGCCGCTGGAGCCGCCGCAGCAGCCCCACTTGTAGCTGTAGTTGCGGTTGAGGTCGGTGCCGACGTAGGACGAGCCGCTGTTGGGCTGCCGGTTCTTGCGCCAGCTATGGTAGTAGTCGTTGAGCACATCGTACTCGCCGCCGTCGGGATTGAGGTTGAAGACGATGTAGATCTCGCGCGTGTTGACGATATTGGTGATGCGCGAGTCGACGCCGTACTTCTTCGCCAGCTCGTTCATGATGTAGAGCGTCATCTCGACGGTCAGGTGCTCGCGGGCATGGTGCAGGCCGATGAAGAGCACCTCCGGCTCGCTCTCGTCCACCCCGACGTTATCGCTGATCTTGACGGCCCAGAGGTCGCGGTTCTGATACGACTTGCCGATGCTGAAGCGTCTGACGATGCTGGGGTAGGCGCTGGCAACGGCAGCGATCTCGTTGCTCATCTCGGTGTAGTTATGGTAGGCCGAGTCGGCGGGCGGGAAGTCCTGAATCGCCGCCAGTTCCTCCGGGTTGTAGCCACGAGCGCGGATCTGCCGAATCTCGTGCGGCGTGGCGATCACTTCGAGCTCATCGTCGGCGATGTGCTCGATCGCCGCGCCGGTGCGGGCGATCTCGGTGCGCTGCTCCCTGGTGAAGGAGCCATGGATAACGTAGGTGCGGGCGTCGTCGCGCTCGCGCGTGGGGCTGTGCTCCGCTTCAATATCGGCGGGACGACCAAGGACGCTGGCGGGCACGCTGAGGACCAGCATGACCAGCGCCAGGAGCGTTGCCATACGCTGGGGCTTGGGCATGAGCTTCATAAACTTTGGATGCTCCTCACTGCTGTGATCGGGTGTTTGCATTGCCTGCACGAAGTTGCGAGCCAACGACGCTACGCTGGCCGGGATAGGGCGAGTTTGGGCCGCGAGGATCGACAGTCGAATATGCGCGTCTTGGCGGACGTGCAAGAGACGCGTCTCGCCAACGACCTGGCTCACCTCCTTTGTTACCGACGACGATCTGGCACTGTAAGCAACGTATCAAGCTGTAGTATGACCGTAACGTATGGATGGGCGAGGCGTCTCGAACAAGGATTTCGAGCGGCTTCGCTACGTCCCATCCAAAAGAGGGGTGCGCTTCATCCTACTACAGAAGCGATCAACTTGTCAAGAAAATGTTAAGATACAATTTGTTGTATCGGTATGCGCTACAACGGCTCTGGGGAACAACAAAACCCCTCTCCGTTGCGGCAGGAGAGGGGTGCTGAGCGAAGTGAAGCGGTGAGGGCCTGCTACGCGCCTCGCGCCAGTCCGCGCGAGACGGTCGCGCCGCTGGCAACCTCAAGCTGCTCGAAGTCGGCGGGCATGATATCGGCGTCGATGCGGCAGTTGCGCCCGATGATCGCGCCGGGCGCGACGTGCGCGCGCTTGCCGACGATCGTGATGCCGGTATTGATGTTCTTGGGCTCGCGCTGGTTGGGCGTATTGTCGTCGCCGGTGCCGACCTGCGCGCGCTCGCCGACGACGATCTCTTTGTCCAGCACGCAGCGATCGACCACCGCGCCCGCGCGGATCGTCGTGTCGCTCATGATCACCGAGTCGCGAATCACCGCGCCGCGCTCGACGAAGACGCCGGGCGACAGCACGCTGTTGATCACGCTGCCGTTGATCACACAGCCGTTGGAGAGCAGGCTATTCTGCACATCGCTGTGCGGCCCGAACTTGACCGGCGGCCTGCCCTCGGAGCGGGTGCGAATCACCCACTCGCTGTCGTAGAGATCAAGCTCGGTTTCCGGTTGCAGCAGCGCCAGGTTGGTTTCCCAGTACGCCTCGATCGTCCCGACGTCGACCCAGTAGCCCTCGAATGGGTAGGCGAAGACGTTGTCGTTTTCGACCATCTTGGGGATAATGCTTTTGCCGAAGTCATGGGCCGAGCTGGCATCCTGCGCGTCTTCTTCGAGCCGACGCAGCATAAAATCGGTGTTGAAGACGTAGATGCCCATCGAGGCCAGCGTGCTCTCGGACTGTTGCGGCTTTTCGGCAAATTTGGTGATGCGGTAGTCGGCATCGACGCTCATGATCCCGAAGCGATGCACCTCGTCGGGACGAACATGCATCACCGCGACAGTCAGATCCGCGCCTTTCGCGCGATGGTAGCGCAGCAGATCGCGATAATCCTGCTTGTAGATATGATCGCCGGAGAGCACCAGCGTGATGTCGCTGCCGTCCTCGGCGATAAACGTCCGATTTTGATAGAGCGCGTCGGACGTGCCGCGATACCAATCCTGATCGCTGCGTCCGCGATACGGCTGCCAGATCTGCACGCCGTCGGGACGGCGGCGATCGAGATCCCAGGGCTCGCCCATGCCGATATGCTGCATCAGCGAGTGGGGCCGGTACTGCGTCAGGACTGCGACGCGGTACAGATCGGAGTTGACCGCGTTGGAGAGCGCAAAGTCGATGATGCGGTATTTGCCGCCGAAGGGCACCGCAGGCTTGGCGCGCTTCTCGCCGAGGATGCTAAGGCGGCTGCCCTCGCCGCCCGCCAGGATCAAGGTCAACACATTCATAGCCCCTCCCCATGTTTCGAGTTTCGAGTTTCAGGTTCTTTGAGCGGTGAGCTCCGAACGTTAATCTTTGAGAAACGCGGCATCGGCCTCCGGTAGCGATGGATTAATGCGCATGCCCGATCCGATCTCGAAACCGGCGCGCGTCACGAGGCGCGGGCGAATGCGCACATACCAGTGCGATTGTGGCTCATTCGTGGTGCGCGTCGAGGTATTGATGATGTAGTTGTAGTCGGGATCGTTCAGCTTCGTGCGCAGCCGCGACAGCATCGTATACAGCGCCAGGCTCAGATCGGCGCGCTCCACATCCGAGATCTGCCCGAAGTCGGCCTGATGACGCCTGGGCATGATCCAGGTTTCAAAGGGCACCTCGGCGGCAAACGGGATAAAGGCGACAAACGAGCGATTTTCTAGCACGATCCGCTGGCAATCGCTCAGCTCGAACGCCAGCATATCGCAGTACACGCAGCGGCCCCACTCATCGAAGTAGCGCTCGGCCTCTTCTTCGCGCCAGCGGATATGGCGCGGGATCATGCCGGTGGCGATCACCTGGGAGTGAGGATGGCTCAGCGACGCTCCGGCACGCGGCCCGTGATTGCGAAAGAGCAGGATCAGCACATTCTGCGGGTCCTGGCGCAGGTCCAGGTAGCGCTCATAGTAGGTCGCGACGATCGTCGTGATGTGCTCCAGCGGCATCGTCGCGATGTCGTGATCGTGGCGCGGGCTCTCGACGATGACCTCATGCTGCCCGTAGCCCCGCATCGCCACATTGATCCCCCGGCTGTAGCGCGTGATCGTGCCCTGCGGCGTGAGCGCCGGGTATTTATTGGGCACAACGCGCGTCTGCCAGCCGTCGGCGGCGCGCTGCTCCTTAAGGACGGTCGGCAGCATTTGCTCGTTGCCGGGACAGAACGGGCAGCGCGGATCGTAGGGCGGCGCGGGCTGGCGATCGTCGCGGCGCTGCTGAAAGTCGTGCGGACGCTTGCCCCGCGCGGGCGCGAAGATTACCCACTCCTTGGTTGCCTTGTTTTGCCGGATCTCACCGCTCATCGGCACCTTGTTTCGCGTTTCAAGTTTCGAGCTTCGAGTGCAGGCCGTCACCCCGCCCCCGGCCCCAGGCTCAGGTGGGCTTCCGCCTGCGCGGCCTTCGGCACAGGAGCGGGGGAGTCATCGGTTCTCGCCCTGTTGTTCCCCTATTCTCTTGTTCCCTTGTTCCTGTGCTCTTCCGCCCTATCCCCCGGCCTGTCGGTCCAGCGTCCTCGTCTCGACCAGCGAGCGGTAGAGATCGAGCGTCTGGTGGGCGATAGCCGTCCAACTGAAATGCTGCTCCACACGCCTGCGCCCGTTGCGGCCCATCGTCGTGCGCAGATCGGCATCCAGCGCCACCTGATTGATCGCCGTGGCGAGGCCGTGCGAGAACGCCGCCGGATCGATCGGATCGAACGTGCCCGGCTTGAGCTGAAGATCGACCAGCAGGCCCGTCTCGCCGGGAACCACCACCTCAGGGATGCCGCCGATCGCCGAGGCGACAACCGCCGTGTCGCAGGCCATCGCCTCAAGGTTGATGATGCCGAACGGCTCGTACACCGACGGGCAGCAGAAGACCGCCGCATGCGAGTAGAACTGGATCACATCCTCGCGCGGCAGCATCTCGCGAATCCAGATCACATTGCTGCGATCGGCGCTGACCTCGGCGACGCGCTGCTCCATCTCCTGGCCGATCTCCGGCGTATCGGGCGCTCCCGCGCAGAGCACCACTTGCAGCGATGGATCGATCTGCGGGATGGCGTTGACCAGATGGATGATCCCTTTCTGGCGGGTGATCCTGCCCACAAACAGCACAAAGGGCCGCTCAGGGTCCACGCCGCGCTGCACCAGCGCCTCGGCGCTCGGATTGTAGCGATACTGCGCGAGGTCGATGCCGTTGTGGATCACATGCACCTTCTCAGGCGGGATCGAAAAAAAGCGCAGCACATCATTGCGCGTCTCCTGCGAGACGGCGATCACCGCGTCGGCGCCCTCGATGCCGGTCTGCTCCATCCAGCTACTCATGAAGTAGCCGTTGCCGAGCTGCTCCACCTTCCAGGGCCGCAGCGGCTCCAGCGAGTGGATCGTCAGCACCAGCGGCACGCCCCAGAGCTTCTTTGCCAGAAACCCGGCCATGTCGGTGTACCACGTATGGCAGTGGATCACATCGGCGTCGAGCTGATCTTTTGCCATCGCCAGGCTGCGCGAGAAGGCGTCGAGCGCGCCGACAAAGCGCTTGTCGGTGTTGCGCTTGACCTCATCCCATCCCTGATAGCCTTTGACGCGCAGGTTGCCCTCATCGAGATCCTGCGCGCCGAAGCAGCGAACCTCCACCGGAACGATGCGCGCCAGCTCGCGGGAGAGATATTCGACATGCACGCCCGCGCCACCGTACACATTGGGCGGATACTCATTCGTGCAAAACGTGACTTTACGTACATCTGCCACGAAGAATCCTCCTTTTCGGTGCTACCCCCAACCAGCACCATATTAGCAGCATTCCCCTAATCTGGCGACATGCAACCGCCCGAAAGGGAGCGATGGCGTCGTGTGTGAATCCTTCTCCACGCGCAGTTACAATCTCTTTTCGCGCGGCATCCGCGCTGCGGCATAAGCTGAATCAAACTCAGCAATCCCTGGCCGGTCCGCGTCCCTGGATGGCGCGCGGATGGTTTCGGCTGATCGAAGGAGGAGATCATGACCGCAACACACGTCATGTCGGCAACAACCTTTCTGGATCGGTATCAGCACGGAGAGTACCTCGAAGTCTGGGATGAGCTACAGGGCTACGGCCCGCACGTCCGCCACGAGCCGCTCTGGACGGATGCGATTGGCGTCGCGGCGGTGACGATGCAGCGGGTAAAGAACAACCTGGATCGGCTGGTCGAGCATCTGACGGCGATGGGCTACCAGTTCAAGCATCCCCAGGCGATCCTGCTGCCGCCATCGCCGGATGTGCATGATAAGCTGGCCTATCTTGAGCATCATGTCGGCGCATTGCCGCTGTCACTGCGCGCCTGGTATCAGGTCGTCGGCTCGGTCGATCTCAATGGCGCGTTTCCCGACTGGGACGCTCGGCAGTATCCCGATGCGCTGGTCGTCGATCCAATCGAGCGCGCCGTCCGCGATTACCACGAGTGGAAGGAGTCGTGCAAGGCGTATAGCAAGCAAGAGATGGGGCCGTACTGCCTGCCCGTCGCGCCCGATGCCTTCTACAAGGCTCACGGCGACGGAGATACCGCGACGTATGCGATCCGCCTGCCAAGCCCGACGATGGATGCGCTGCTGGGCGACGAGCCGCATCACATGACGTTCGTCAACTATCTGCGCACCTGCTTCAAGTGGGGCGGCTTCCCCGGCTTCGAGTATGTCTCCAACCCGCCGCTTCATGAGATCACCGCGCTGACGAAAGATCTCACGCCGTTCTAGCGCGCAAGCTCAGCCCTGCTCAAGCGCTCCGTACACGATGTGTGGGGCAATGTGATCTACGAGGTGAGCACCATCGCCGCTCTGGACAACGGCGCGAAACGCTCCGGCGGCTGGACGTGTGGCCCTCACCCCGGCTCTGCCGCGCCGCCCCTCTCCCATTGTGCTAGGAGCGGGGCAGTCTATGCTCACGCGCTTCTTCCCCTCGCCTATACCGCATACCAGGCGGAGGGGGTCCCGCGATTCTTGGCGCTTGTCTCTCCCTTGGATTCGACGGTTCGTGGATGATCGGGGATACTAGGAGCGTAGCATGGAGACGAGCACATGCAGCACCTAATCACCAGTATGGGTGAAATCTTGATCGACTTTCTGCCGATCGAGGCGGATGACCGGACCGTCGGGTTTCGGATGCATCCGGGCGGCGCGCCGATGAATGTCGCGGTCGGGATCGCGCGCCTGGGACAGCCAGCCGCGTTTGCCAGCAAGCTGTCGTCGGATATGTTCGGGCGCTTCCTGCGCGGATTCGTCGAGCAGCAGGGCGTCGATCCGCGCTTTCTGCTGGAGTCGTCGGCGCAGAGCACGCTTGCCTTCGTGACGATGACCGACTCCGAGCCTGAGTATAATTTTTACACGACGGGAACCGCCGATACGCTGATGACCGCCGACGAGCTGCCTGAGGCGCTCTTTAGCGACACGCGCATCCTGCACTACGGCTCGATCAGCCTGCTGCGCGGCACGACGCCCGCAGCCGTGCTGACGACCGCCGAGCAGCTCAAGGGGCGTGCGCTGCTCTCGTGCGATCCCAACCTGCGACCGGGGCTGATCCACGATGAGCAGGCGTATCGCGCGACGCTCGATCGGGCGCTGGCGCTGGCCGACATCATCAAGATTAGCGCGGCGGATCTGGCCTGGTTCGCGCCCAATCAGCCCATCGAGCAGGCCGCCGCCGCTCTGCTGGCGCGCGGCGCGGCGCTGGTCGTCGTGACGCGCGGCGGAGCGGGTGTGCTTGCGCTGCGCTCCGAGGGCGGCGCGGCGCGCACCACGACGCTGCCCGCCTTCGATGTGCGCGTCGTCGATACCGTGGGCGCTGGCGACTCGTTCAGCAGCGGCCTGCTGGCAAGCCTGGCCGAGCGCGGCGTCGTTTCGCGGTCGGCGCTCGAAGCGCTGCCGCAGGCTGAGCTGGTGGCCTGCCTGCGCTATGCGACCGCCGTGTCGGCGCTGACCTGCACGCGCGCCGGAGCCGATCCGCCGGTGCGCGCCGCCGTAGAGCAGTTTCTCGCGCAGCACGATGCTGCATGATCACCGATACCTGGCGGAGATTGAGCCAAGAGTGCCTGATGTTGAGATTGCCAGAGGTTCACCATGCATGAGACGGAGCGGACTCGTCGCCAGGCGGCTCAGGCGCTTGAGCGTCTGCTGCCGCGCGTGCGAGCAGCGTTTGCCGCAGCCGGCGGATCGGAACAGGATTGGCGGGCCTTCGAGACGCGGCTGCTGCGCGAGTGGGAGCGCCTCTTTGGGCTGCTGATCCGGCTCTACGGGCAGCAGTACGACTTTTTCTATCATCTGGAGCAACTGCTGCACGCCGCCGCCCGCAACTGGCACGAGCGCGCCTCCTGGCTCAAGCAGCTCGACGCGGATCGCGAGGCCATTCCCGATTGGTTCCAGTCGCAGACGATGGTCGGCGGCGTGCTCTACGTCGATCTCTTCGCCGAAACGCTGGCCGGGCTGCGCGACTCGCTGCCCTACTTCAAAGAGCTTGGCCTGACCTATCTGCATCTGATGCCGCTCTTCGACGCGCCTGAGGGCAACAGCGACGGCGGCTATGCCGTGAGCAACTACCGCGCGGTCAATCCTCGCCTCGGCAGCCTCGACGATCTCCGCGCGCTGGCGCAGGCGCTTCAGGCCGAGGGCATCAGCCTGGTGCTGGATTTTGTCTTCAACCATACCTCGGACGAGCATGTGTGGGCACGGCGGGCGCAGGCGGGCGACCCGGACTATCAGGAGTTTTACTTTCTGTTCCCCGATCGCACGATGCCCGACGCCTACGAGCGGACGCTGCGCGAGATCTTTCCAACCGTGCGGCGCGGCAGCTTTACCTGGCGCGAGGACATGCAGCGCTGGGTCTGGACGACGTTCAACAGCTTTCAGTGGGATTTGAACTACGCCAACCCGGCGGTCTTTCGGGCGATGGCCGAGGAGATGCTGTTTATCGCCAACGCGGGCGTTGAGATCCTGCGCCTCGATGCGGTCGCGTTTATCTGGAAGCGGCTCGGCACGGGCTGCGAGAATCTGCCCGAAGCGCACCTGCTGATCCAGGCGTTCAACGCCGTGGCGCGCATCGCGGCTCCGGCGATGCTCTTCAAGTCCGAGGCGATCGTCCATCCCGACGAGGTAATCCGGTATATCAGCCCGCAGGAGTGCCAGATCTCGTACAATCCGCTGCTGATGGCGCTGCTGTGGGAGTCGCTCGCCACGCGCGAGGTCAAGCTGCTGGCGCACTCGCTGCACACGCGCTTCCGCCTGCCGCCGGGCTGCGCCTGGGTCAACTATCTGCGCTCCCACGACGACATCGGCTGGACCTTCGACGACGCCGACGCGCACTATGTCTGGATCGATCCGTTCGGCCATCGCCAGTTCTTGAACGCCTTTTATATCGGGCGGTTTGCAGGCTCGTTCGCGCGGGGCGTGCCGTTTCAGGAGAATCCCGATACCGGCGACGCGCGCGTTTCAGGCACGCTGGCCTCGCTGGCGGGGCTGGAGCAGGCGCTTCAGACGGGCGACCGCGCGCTGGTCGACATCGCGATTCAGCGGATCTTGCTGCTGCACAGCATCATCTTGAGCATTGGCGGCATCCCGCTGATCTACCTGGGCGATGAGCTAGCCACCCTCAACGACTACACCTACGCCGCCGAGCCGGCCAAAGCCGACGATAGCCGCTGGGTCCACCGCCCGCGCATCAATCGAGCCGCGATCGGGAAGCGCTACGATCCGACGACCGCTCCTGGGCGCGTCTTCGGCGGCCTGACTCGCCTGATCACGCTGCGCAAGGCTCAGCCCGCGCTCTACAACGGCGAGATGGAGGTGATCGCCACGGGCAATCCCCATCTCTTCGGCTATGTGCGCTACCACGGCGGCCAGCGGCTGCTGATCGTGGCGAACTTTTCGGAGCATCCCCAGGCGATCGACGGCAATACGCTGCGGACGCACGGCCCCGGCACGCGCTTCACCGATCTGATCAGCGGAGCCGAGATCATCGCCGAGGCGCTGCTGACGCTCGCGCCGTACCAGTATATCTGGCTGGAGCCGATCGGGGCGTACATGATCAGGGTTGAATCGTGATGTAGGACCCATCCGTAGGGGCGTATGGCTTACGCCCAAGGGCCAGGCACCGCCGTGCCCCTACGGTTCGATCCCGGCGATGTGTAAGGGTTCACCAACATACCCCGCATGAATCGCGGCCTCAGCCCCGCGCGTGGCCTCTACCGTTTCAACAGCACCACGGACAGCGGCGGCAATCGCAGGCGTAGATAGGGGTTGCCGTCCTCGCCCTGATGCGTGGCGATCTCGCCGGGATTGCCGACGTTACTGCCCCAGTAGATCGCCGCGTCGGTGTTGAGGATCTCGCGATACGATCCGGCCTGCGGCGCGCGCACCCAGTAATCCTCGTGAATCACGGGCGTCCAGTTGCAGACCGCGACGATCTCGTCCTCCGGCTGCGGGCCGCGCCGCAGAAACGCGATCACGCAGTTGACGGGATCGCTGACCTGAAGCCACTCGAAGCCGGACCAATCGAAGTCGATCGCGTGGAGCGCGCGCTCCTGGCGGTAAAGCGCATGCAGATCGGCGACGAGACGCTGCAAGCCCCGGTGCGATAGCCCGTCGAGGAGATTCCACTCAAGGCCGGTGTCGTGGTTCCACTCGCCCCACTGCCCGAACTCCATGCCCATGAACTGCAACTGCTTGCCGGGATGCGCCAGCATGTAGCCGAAGAGCGCGCGCACGTTGGCGAACTTCTGCCAGTCGTCGCCGGGCATCTTGCCGAGCAGCGATTTTTTGAGATGCACCACCTCGTCGTGCGAGAGTGAGAGGATAAAGTTCTCCGAGAAGGCGTACATCAGCGAGAATGTCACCTGATTGTAGTGATAGCCGCGATAGATCGGGTCGGTCGTCATAAAATTGAGGATGTCGTGCATCCAGCCCATGTTCCACTTGAGGCTAAAGCCCAGGCCGCCGGTGTACACGGGCCGCGAAACCTGCGGCCAGGCGGTCGACTCCTCGGCGATCGTCAGCACGCCCGGATACGCGGCGTGGAGCAGCAGGTTGAACTGCTTGAGAAACTCGATCGCCTCAAGGTTTTCGCGCCCGCCGTACTGGTTCGGCACCCACTCGCCCGGATTGCGCCCGTAGTCCAGGTAGAGCATCGACGAGACGGCATCCACGCGAAAGCCGTCGATATGGTACTTGTCGAGCCAGAAGAGCGCGTTGCTCAGCAAAAAGTTGCGCACCTCGTTGCGACCGTAGTTGAAGATCAGCGTGCCCCAGTCGGGATGCTCGCCCTGTCGCGGATCGGCGTGCTCGTAAAGATGCGTGCCGTCGAAGTAGATCAGGCCATGCGCGTCCTTGGGGAAGTGCGCCGGAACCCAGTCGAGGATCACGCCGATGCCCTCCTGGTGGCAGCGATCGACGAATGCCTGGAAGTCGTCGGGCGTGCCGTGGCGGCTGGTCGGCGCGTAGTAGCCTGTGGTCTGGTAGCCCCACGAGCCGTCGAAGGGATGCTCGCTCACCGGCAGCAGCTCGATGTGGGTATAGCCCATCTGCTTGACATAAGGGACGAGCTGCTCGGCCAGCTCGTGATAGGACAGGTAGCGATTGCCCTGCTCCGACACGCGCCGCCACGATCCCAGGTGGCACTCATAGATCGAGATCGGCGCGGCGAGCGCCTGCCGCCGCTCGCGCTGCCGCAGCCAGTCGGCATCGTTCCAGACGTGCTTGTCGATGTCCCAGGCGATCGATGCGGTCCTGGGCCGGAATTCAGACCAGAAGCCGTACGGATCGGCTTTTTCAAAGAGCTGGCCGCCATGCGTGCGGATCTCGTACTTGTATGTCGCACACTCGGCCAGGCCGGGCAGGAAGATCTCCCAGACGCCGCTCGCGCGCGGCTGCATCGGGTGGACCCGCCCATCCCACCAGTTCCAGTCGCCGATCACGCTGACGCGCTGCGCGTTGGGTGCCCAGACCGCGAACTCCACGCCGCGCACACCGTCGATCGTCGTCAGGTGTGCGCCCAGCTTGAGATAGGTGTTGTAGTGCGTGCCCTCGTTGATCAGATGCAGATCGAACTCCGAGAGCTGGAGCGGGAAGCGATACGGATCGTCGATCTGGTAGGTGACATCCGCCTCCGTCAACTCAAGCCGGTAGGCCGGGAGTGCGTCGGCTGGCAGGATTGTCTCGAACAGATCGCTGCCGACGACGCGGTGCAGCGGGTAGCGCGCTCCATCCTCGCCCAGCGCCGTGATGCTCTGAACGCGCGGGCGCAGCACCCGCAGCACGAACGCAGCGCCGCCGTCGACCGGGTGCGGCCCCAGCACGTCGAATGGCGCGGCGTGCCGCCCGCTGAGCAGCGCATCCAGCTCTTCCCAGCCCAATCCGGTGATACGTTGTGTTTCACTCATCGATCAACCTGTTGCAACTTCAAGGAACATCGTCGATGTTGCCCGTGCGTCGTGCGGTAGTCTGAGGGCAACCTGTTATGCTCTGTCGTAAGCTCTGATCCATCAGAGCACGGACGCCTGTCCGTGCTCTGGCCTGGTTAAGGTCCTGGCTTAGCCGACGTGCAGCACCACGACGCCGGGCGCGCTCATCTGCAACGTTTGCCCCGACGCGCTATCGCCGGAGAGCCGGGCGGGAGCGCTGCCGCCGTAGCCCGCGCTATTGGTGTCCAATAGCACGCGCCATGCCGTTGGCTCGTCGGCCTCGTGTGGCTCGATCGGGCAGCTCAATGCAGCGCCGAGATTGACGATCGCCAGCAGCATGTGCTGCGGCTCGCTTCCGTCGCGGCGCAGCAGCAGCGCTTGATCGCCCAGCGCCGCAGCCCGGAGCGCCTCACGGTCGCGGCGGCGCAGCGCGGGATGGCTGCGGCGCAGCCTCAGCAGATCGCGGTACAGCGCCAGCACAGCGGCGTGCTGAGGCTGCTCGATCTCCGCCCAGCGCAGCTTCGAGCGCTCAAAGGTCTGCGCGGCCTGCGGATCGGGCACCACGACGCCGGTGTCGGTCAGAAAGTAGGCAAACTCGTTGCGGCGGCCCTCTGTCACCAGCCCTCCCAGCTCGGCGTGGTGGTCGGTGAAGAACTGGAAGGGCGACGACGCGGCCCACTCCTGGCCCTGAAAGAGCAGCGGCGTTTGCGGCACCAGCAGCAGCAGCGCCGAAACCGCGCGGTAGGTCGCCGGATCGACGGTGTGATTGAGCCGATCGCCGACCGGACGGTTGCCGATCTGGTCGTGGTTCTGGATGCAGTACACGAACTGCGGCAGGCGCAGCTCAAGCGGCGACGCGCCCCGCGCATGGCCCGACGTGACCGATGGCTGGCCCTGGTAGAACCAGCCGTCAGCGATCGTTTTGACCAGATCGGGCACGCTGCCGCTGTATGCGGCGTAGTAGCCGTGCCGCGCGCCGGTCAGCGCGACCCGCACCTGATGATGAAAATCGTCGGCCCACAGCCCATCCAGGCCATAGCCCCCCTGTGTGATCGAGCGCGCCAGCCGTGGATCGTTGCGCTCGTCCTCCGCTGTGAGCACGAAATGCCGCTCGACCGGCAGCGTGGCGCATACGGCGGCGCTGAGCTGCTGCAAGAAATGCTGCGGGCTATCGTCGATCAGCGCATGCGTCGCGTCCAGGCGCAGGCCATCGACGTGGTACTCGTGTGCCCAGTAGAGCGCGTTGTTGATCAGGAAGCTGCGCACCGCCGCGCTGCCCGGCCCGTCAAGATTGAGCGCGTCGCCCCAGGGCGTGCAGTGGCGGTCGGTGAAGTAGTGCGGGCTGAACACGCGCAGGTAGTTGCCGTCCGGCCCGAAGTGGTTATAGACCACGTCGAGGATGATCGCGAGGCCGTGGCGGTGCGCGGCATCGACCAGCCGCTTGAAGCTCTCAGGCCCGCCGTAGCAGTTGGCCGGAGCGTAAAGATTCACGCCGTCGTAGCCCCAGTTGCGGCAGCCGGGAAAATCATGGACCGGCATGATCTCCAGCGCGGTGACGCCCAGGCTGCGGAAGTAGGGCAGCTTTTCGATCAGCGCCTCGAAGCTGCCCTCAGGCGTGGCCGTGCCGACATGCACCTCGTAGATGATCAGCTCGTCGAGCGGCAGGCCGTGCCAGTCGGCATCGTTCCAGGCGTACGTCGCCGGATCGACCACCACGGACGGCGCGTGAACGCCCTCCGGCTGCCAGCGCGAGGCCGGGTCGGGCCGTGGCTCGCCGCCGTCGACGCTGAAGGCATAGCGCGCGCCCGCGCCGATGCCTTTGATCTCGCCGCTCCAGCAGCCGTCTGCTTCGGGGTCGCGGCTGAGGGCGTGGCGTCCCGCCGGGCTGCCCTGCTCGAAGAGCATCACGGCAACCTGCTGCGCGTCGGGTGCCCAGACCTGGAAGCGTACGCCCTGGCGCGTCACCTGGGCGCCTATATCTAAGCTCCACGTTTCATGTCTCAAATTGGATGCTCCAAAACTTTAAGGAACAAGGAAACAAGAGAACAAGAGAAGAGCCAACCTATGCCTTTGTTCCTTTGTTCTTTCCCCCGCTACAACTGCTCCTTGGGCTGCCGCAGCAGCACCAGCGTGCGCGGATGCAGCTCAAAGATCTCGCCGGGAGCCGCGCTGCGATCGGCTTCGACGTGCGGCGTGTTGGTGTCGAGCAGCACCTCCCAGCGCGGCGCGTGCTCGTCGCCCGGAAGCTTGAAGCACTGCTCCTCGTCGTGGCCGTTGATCAGCAGCAGCATCACATCGTCGCGGATCTCCTCGCCGCGCTCGTCGGTTTCTTCCATCGCCATGCCGTTGAGCAGCATGCCAAGCGCGCGGACGGAGCCGTTGAGCCACTGCTCCTCGGTCATCGTGCTGCCGTCGGGCTGGTACCAGCAGATGTCGCGCACGCCGGTGCCGTGGATCTCGCGGCCCTGGAAGAACTTGCGCCGATGCAGCACCGGATGGGCGCAGCGAATCTGGATCAGCCGCCTGGTGTATTCCAGCAGAAGCTGATCGCGCTCGCTCAGCTCCCAGTCGAGCCAGGAGATCTCGTTATCCTGGCAGTAGGCGTTGTTGTTGCCGTGCTGGCTGCGTCCGCGCTCGTCGCCGCCCAAGATCATCGGCACGCCCTGCGACAGCAGCAGCGTCGCCAGGAAATTACGCTTCTGCTTCTCGCGCAGCGCAGCGATGTCGGGGTCGTCGGTCGGGCCTTCGACGCCGCAGTTCCAACTGATGTTATGATTCTCGCCGTCGCGGTTGTCCTCGCCGTTGGCCTCGTTGTGCTTCTCGTTGTAGCTGACGAGATCGCTGAGCGGGAAGCCGTCGTGGGCCGTGATAAAGTTGATGCTGGCGTAGGGCCGCCGTCCGTTGTGCTGGTAGAGATCGCTCGATCCCGTCAGGCGGAAGGCGAGCTCGCCCACGCCGACGGCATCGCCGCGCCAGAAGGAGCGCACGGAATCGCGATACTTGCCGTTCCACTCGGCCCACAGCACCGGGAAGTTGCCCACCTGATAGCCGCCCTCGCCCACATCCCACGGCTCGGCGATCAGCTTGACCTGCGAGAGCACCGGGTCCTGGTGGATGATGTCGAAGAACGAGCCGAGCCGATCGACCTCGTGCAGCTCGCGGGCCAGCGCCGAGGCCAGATCGAAGCGGAAGCCGTCGACATGCATCTCCAGCACCCAGTAGCGCAGGCTATCCATGATCAGTTGCAGCACGCGCGGATGCTGCGCGTTGAGCGTATTGCCGCAGCCGGTGTAGTCCATGTAAAACCGGGGCGCGTCCGGCACCAGCCGATAGTACGAGGCGTTATCGATGCCCCGGAACGAGAGCGTCGGCCCCAGATGGTTGCCCTCGGCGGTGTGGTTATAGACCACGTCCAGAATGACCTCGATGCCGTGCGCGTGGAGCGTCTTGACCATCGCCTTGAACTCGCGCACCTGCTGGCCCAGCGTGCCGGAGGATGAGTAGCGCACGTCGGGCGCGAAATAGCCGATCGTGTTATAGCCCCAGTAGTTGCGCAGCCCGCGCTCGACCAGATGACGATCGTCGACGAACTGATGCACCGGCAGCAGCTCGACCGCCGTCACGCCCAGCTCTTGGAGATAGGCGATCACGGCAGGGCTGGCAAGACCGGCGTAGGTGCCGCGCAGCGGCTCCGGCACGCCCGGATGCCGCTGGGTAAAGCCCTTGACATGGATCTCGTAGATCACCGACTGGTGCAGCGGCGTGTTCGGATGCGTGTCGTCGCCCCAGTCGAAGGCCGCATCGACGACCACCGCCTTGGGCGTGCCCGGCGCGCTGTCGGCCTTGTTCATGACCAGATCTTGGAGCTTGTTGCCGATCGCATAGCCCGACATCGCATCGCTCCACTTGACCGTGCTGCTCAGCGCTTTGGCGTAGGGATCGACCAGCAGCTTGTGGGGGTTGAAGCGGTGCCCCCGCTCCGGCGCGTACGGCCCATGCACGCGATAGCCGTAGAGCTGTCCCGGCTGAATGCCCGGCAGGTAGCAGTGCCAGACGTAATCGGTCTGCTCAGGCATCTTGATGCGCATGGTTTCTTTAGCCGGATGGTCGGTATCGAACAAACAAAGCTCAACCGCCTGGGCGTGCTCGGAGAAGATGGCAAAGTTGACGCCTTCACCATCCCACGTTGCGCCGAGGGGATAAGGCTTGCCGGGCCAGACGTTACTCATGTGCTGCGTCCTTCGTCAGTAGTGCGACTGGAACATTGGTGAAGATCGCCGCCAGCGGCAATCCGCATATGCCATCCTGTTCGATCGCGGTGATTCGCTGGTTCGTCAAAAGGTGCGTGTAGGTCGCGCCGGGTGTTGCATCGGGCAGCACCAGCAGATCGCCCTCCCACACGCCGCCGATCGGCGCGCTCGCTTCGCCGCTCAGCCGCGTTACCAGACGCGGCACGACCACCAGCAGCTCGGCCTCATCCTTGCGGCGGGCAAAGGCGACGATCTGCTCGGCGTGGGTGCCGCGCGCCTCCAACGGCAGATAGCTGCCCTCGGCAAACAGTTCGGGATGTGCGCGGCGGAAGCGCAGGGTGCGCTGGATCACGTAGAGCTTGATGCAGCCGTCCACTTTATGCTCGACCAGATCGCGCACAAAGGCGGGCACGTCCGTCCGCGCATCGTCGAGCCGCTGGTCCAGCGCCGCGAGCATCGCCGCGCGCTGTGCGTAATCGACCGGGCGGCGATTGTCGGGATCGACCAGGCTCAGGTCCCAGATCTCGTTGCCCTGGTAGATGTCGGGCAGGCCCGGCGACGTAAGCTTGAGCAACGTCTGCGACAGCGCGTTGAACGCGCCGTAGTGGGCGATCCTGACGGCGAAGGCGTGGAAATCGGCCAGAAACGGATTGTCGGAGCGGTTCTCCAGCATACGCGCGATGAACGTGCCGACGGCGCTGCTCCACTCCTGGTTGGGATTGACCCACGTGGTGTTGACCTTGGCCTCGTTCATCGCCTTCTGCATATACGTCTGGATGCGCTCGATGAACGCCGCGTGCGTCGCCTGATCGATCTCGGCGCTCCCGCCAGCGTGCGGCCACGCGCCCAGCAGCGTCTGGTAGAGCAGATACTCCTCGTTGCGATCGGGCGCGGACTTGCCGCCGACTTTGGTTTTGTAGCGCCGGTTGAAGCGGCTCCAGCGACCGATCGCCGCCTTCCACTCTTTGGGCAGCTCGCTCAGCACATCGATCCGGGCGCGCACATCCTCCGAGCGCTTCGTATCATGGGTCGATGTCGTCAGCATGGTGTGCCGCCAGCGCTTGAGCCGCTCGGCGTTGGCGCGGTGGAACGCGGCGACGCTCGTGCCGAAGTATTGGGGCTCGCCGCCGACCTCGTTGAGCGCGATCAGCCGGTTGTAGATATAGAACGTCGTGTCTTCGAGGCCCTTCGCCATCACCGGCCCTGTCACCTGCTGGAACTTTTGCACCCAGTCCTGCTGCATACGGCGATCTTCTTCGTCGGCGGTGCCGGGATAGCGCAGCAGCAGCACGTCGCGGATAAAATCGAAGATCGACGGATCGGTGACGGGATTGCGCTTTTTGGCGCAGGCAATCGCCGTCTCGATGTAGGGCACCTCGCCCGGCGGCACAACGCCGTCGGCAATGTAGGTGCGGTAGATCGGGAAGCAGGCGATCACCTCGCGGAGCGCGAACCTGAGCGCGTTGAGCGTAAAGTCGCGCATGTAGCGGTTGCGCTCGGCGATGCGGCTCAGTTGATGCGCCAGCACGTTGATCTCGCTGACCAGCGCGATCAGCATGACCTGCCGCTTCTTCGCCAAGACCAGATCGTTGAACTTGAGCCGATCCTGAATAAAGCCGCTGTAGAGCGTATCGAACGCTCTGGCATTCGCGCCGTCAACGAACAGGCCATTGACCAGATTCAGAAACTCGTAGCCGCTCGTGCCGTCGACCGGCCATGCGTCCGGCAGGGTTTCGCCGTGGCCCAGGATCTTCTCGACCACAACATATAGCGGTCGGGCGGCCAGGCTATGCGGATCGTCGTTGCACGCGGCCATGTACTGCTCGCTCAGCAGCGGCTCGACCTCGGCCCAGGCCTCGTCGTCGCCGTCGAAGTGCTGGCGGGCCACAGCCAGCAGCGTATGCCGCTGAAGGTTGCGAAAGTAGCGCGCGGGGTCCCACAGGCCGTCGGGATGGTCGATGCGCAGCCCGTTGACACTGCCCTCGGCCAGCAGGCGCAGAATCATGCGATGGGTGGCCGTGAAGACCTCCGGCTGCTCCATGCGGATCGCCGCCAGATCGTTGATGTCGAAGAAGCGGCGATAGTTGATCTCCTCGGCTGCGACGCGCCAGTAGGCCAGGCGGTACGCCTGTGCCCGCACCAGCTCATCCAGCCGATCGAAGGAGCGCGGATCGCCCCGCACGCCGTTGTAGATCGCAACCGCGCTGGTGATCGCCTCGGCGACGACCGGATCGGACTCCGTGAGCGCGTTGAGGCGGCGCTTGACGACCTCTTTTTCGCGCTGGCGCTCCGCGATACGCTCGGCGTCCGTCTCGGTGCGCGGCGGCAGGTGGCTCAGCGCGGTCATGATGCTTTGCAGCTCAAGCACCGAAAACTCTTCGGTTTCCTGCTCCGCCACGGTGTCATACACAAGCTGGAGGATCGGCGTGTAGGTGCGCGGCGCGAGCGGCAGTTGCGTCTCCCAGTAGTGCAGAAAAAACGCGCCGCTGCTGTACGACAGCCGTAGTTCCTGGTTTTCCAAGACCTGGCCGTACTGCGCGCCCAGGATCGGCAGGAGCACCTGATTCCACATCTCCTGCTTCAGCGGCTGCCAATCAATATCGAAAAAGGTAGCGTACGGCGATGACGGCCCGTTCTCAAGCACATCCATCCAGTACTCGTTGGTCGCCTCGCCGATGCCCATGTGATTCGGCACGGTATCGAGGATCTGGCCCATGCCGTGCGCGTGGAGCGTGTCCACAAACTCCTGGTAATCTTCCTCCGAGCCGATCGCCGGGTTGAGCGTGTTATGATCGCAAATATCGTAGCCATGCATGCTTTCCGCACGAGCGCGAAAATAGGGCGATGCGTAGATATGGCTGATGCCGAGCGCCTTCAGATACGGAATCTGCGCCATGGCATCTTTGAAGGTGAATGTTTTGTTAAACTGTAGCCGATAGGTGGCCGTTGGGATCTGTCGTAGTCGTTCGAGATCGGGCTGGAGCGCTTCCCAAAGCTGCACCACACTCGTATCTATTGCCATAAAGGTCTGTCTCTATCCTCTCTAATCGTCGCTCCATAGCTTCACAGCCTGATAGGCCCGTCCTCGGCAAGCTGCTGCCCTGCGGACTGGCCGGGGTGCGTGTTCTCCGAACATTCCCCTGCTGACGCAGAATCGGCGTTTCCCAAACACGCGCCGCGATTCTGCGCGAGGCTGCTGTATAGCTCAAAGTGGCGACATTGCCAGTGGAGCGCGAGTCGCTTCTCCTTTAGCAGGAATTGTGCCTGCTGCGAGTCTACAGCATCATAAATAGCAGGCTGCTTCGTCACAGCACAGCCCGCAAACTGTAGCCTATGATACCACAGCCGTCTGGAGCAACTGGCGGGGAGCGAGGCGCGCCTGCGCGGAGGATCAACGTCGGGCGCTGTGATTGGCGGCTGGTCCGCGCGCCATGTGGAGCGTGTACGGACCAGCCGGAACGCCTACTGCGGGATACTAGCCGTTGCGCCGGGCAAAATCGGCCATGAACTCAGCCAGCACCTCGCAGCCCGTCTGGTCCATCGCGTTGTAGATCGAGGCGCGAATACCGCCGACCGAGCGATGACCGGCCAGGCCAACCATGTGCGCGGCCTGCGCCTCCGCGACGAACCGGGCCTCCAGCGCTTCGCTCGGCAGCCGGAAGGTGACGTTCATCAGCGAGCGGCTATCGGGCGTTGCATGCCCCCGATAAAAGCCGCCGCTCCGGTCGATCGTGTCGTAGAGCACCTGCGCCTTCTGCCGGTTGCGCTGCTCCATCGCCGTCAGCCCGCCGCTGGCCTCGATCCAGCCCAGGACGAGGTTCAGCATGTACACGGCGAAGACCGGCGGCGTGTTGTACAGCGAGTTATTCTTGGCGTGCGTCGCGTAGCGCAGCATTGTCGGCGCGGTTTTGGCGGCGGTTTCCAGCCAGCGCTCGCGGATCAGCACCACGGTCACGCCCGCCGGGCCGAGGTTTTTCTGCGCGCCCGCGTAGATCAGCGCAAACCTGCGGGCGTCCAGCGGTCGCGAGAGGATGTCGCTGCTCATGTCGGCAACCAGCGGACGATCGCCGACATCGGGCCAGGCGTGCCACTGGGTGCCGTAGATCGTATTGTTGGAGGTGATATGCACGTAGGCCGGATCGGCGCTGAGCTGAAGCTCCTCCGGTCGCGGCACGCGCGCGTAGCGCTGCTCGCGGGTGCTGGCAGCGACATGCACCTTGCCGATCTTGGCGGCCTCCTCGCTGGCTTTTTCGGCCCAGGTGCCGGTGAGCAGGTAATCGGCAACCGCGCCCGGTGGCAGGAAGTTGAGCGGCACCATCGCGAATTGCAGGCTCGCGCCGCCTTGCAGAAACAGGACGCGATAGTCGTCGTCGAGGCCAAGCAGCCCCTTGAAGCGCGTCTCGGCCTCGGAGTTGATCGCCTCGTACTCCTGGGCGCGGTGGCTCATCTCCAGGATCGACATGCCGCGCCCCTGATAGTCGAGCAGCTCTTGCTGCGCGTGCTCAAGCACCGGGCGCGGCAAGATCGCCGGACCTGCATTGAAGTTATACACATTGGTCATTGTGCGCATGCTCCTTGATCTACCGTTAAGCGCCGCCGATCGGCGCGTCGGGTCATGGCTGTACTGTATCACACAAGCCACGTCTCGATCCGTCGTCTGCTCGATCGCCGCGAAGACCGGACATGATCGCCCGGCTGCATGACGGATCGCCGCCGCGCAATCTGGACATTGGTCGGTTGTGAGATGCTGCGGAGATCGGTACACTCAGGCTATGCAATTATACAAAGATCCGAACTGGCGGCTGTCTCGACCAGCCCGGCGACGTGGCCTGATCGTCCTGCTGGCAGGCAACTTTTTAATGTTCGGCGGCTTTTTCATGCTGGTGCCGCTGATCTCGGTCCACTACGTCAACGATCTTGGCTTTGCGGCGGCTGCCGTGGGCACGGTGCTGGCGGCGCGCCAACTGACCCAGCAAAGTCTGACCTTAGTTGGCGGCGCGCTGGCCGATCGCTGGGGGCCGAAGGGCCTGCTCTGCTGGGGCCTGGCGATCCGCTCCGTCGCCTTTGCCGGGCTGGCCTGGGCCAGTTCCTTTATCAGCCTGCTGGCGCTGTGTATCCTGGCAGCGTTCGGCGGCGCGCTCTTCGACGCGCCCGGTCGCGCGGCGATTGCCGTGCTGACGGAGCCGGAGGAGCGCGCGCGCTTCTATAGCTTGAACGGCATCGGCGGCGGGCTGGGCATGACGATCGGCCCGCTCGTCGGCTCGCTGCTGCTGCGCTTCGATTTCAGTCTGGTCTGCTTCGCCTCAGGATTTTGTTTTGCCCTGGCGGCGCTGGTGACGACGATCTGGCTGCCGCCGCTGCTGGTGGCGCCGGAGCAGCCGATGCTCCACGGCATCAGTCGCGCCGCTCACGACCGCCCGTTCGTCGTGTTTACCGGGCTGCTGGCTGGATTCTGGTTCATGTGGGTACAGCTCTCGATCTCGCTGCCGCTCGCGGCGCAGCGCTGGGACGCGCCGCAGATCGCCACGCCCTTCGGCTCACTGCCGATCAACGGCGTTGCCCTGGTCTATGCGCTCAACGCGGGCCTGACCGTTGTGCTGCAATATCCGCTGCTGCGGCTGGCAGAGCGTCAGCTTCGCCCGCTGCCGATCGTTGTGGTGGGCACCGGGTTGATGGCGCTGGGCCTGGGCCTGGTGGCGGCAGCCTGGAGCCTGGGGATGCTGCTCGGCTGCGTGGCGCTCTTCTCGCTCGGCGCGATGCTGGTACAGCCGACGCAGCAGACCGTGACGGCGGACATGGCCGATCGGGCTGTGCTGGGCTCGTACTTTGGCTTCAACGCGCTGGCGCTGGCGTTCGGCGGTGGTCTGGGCAACTACATGGGCGGCTGGCTCTACGACACGGCGCGCGCCTGGGAGGCACCGGCACTGCCCTGGCTGGTCTTCGGCGGCGTCGGCTGCGCGGTAGCCGTCGGCCTGATGCTGCTCGATCGAGCCTATGCGCGCGCGCCCAACACCAGCGGCGCAATCGTCGAGCGTGTCGTAGACGAAAGCACAAAGCGACACAGCACAAAGGGAAAACCGAGAACTGTACAAAAGAACAAACGAACAAGGGCTTGACTCCCTTGTTCGCTTGCTCTCTTATTCCTTGCTTGCCGGTCCTACTCCGCTTCCGCGTACTGCTCGATCATCTGGAGCAGCGCGTCGATCTTCATCGGCTTGATGATCGACGGCAGGCCAAGCCTGCTGACTTCGGGATCGATGTCGCCGTAGGCCGTCATAATGATGATCGGCGGCAGCGGCGCGACCGGGTGCCGCTCGCTGAAAAGCTGGCGCAGAAACGTCGGGCCATCCATGATCGGCATGCGCAGATCGAGCAGGATCAGCCGTGGACGCAGTGTTTTGAGCCGCACCAGGGCTTCCGCGCCATTTTCCGACACCTCCACCGTGTAGCGCGCGTCTTCCAATGCCAGCGTCAACATCGTGCTGAGCCCGCGATCATCTTCAACGATCAAGATCGGACGCGACGGGCTCGCCCCGCCGAGATGATCGTGGTCGATCGGGGACGGCTCGCCTGGAGACTGATGATAGTTATACTGAGGGGTGGTCGAAAGGCAATCGGCCCGCCAACCATCGTTGGCTACCTCAGGCTGAGGGGTGAACGGTAGGGTCTGCATCTGCGCTGAACTCCTCGGATGGTTTATGCTCGATTGGGAGCCGAACTGTAAACGTGCTACCGTGATTTTCAACGGACTCGACGGTAATGGTACCGTTGTGCTGACGCACGATCTCGTGCGTAATGAATAAGCCCAGTCCTAGCCCAGGCCGCGACTCACGGACGGGCCGCTGCACCTGATAAAAGCGATCGAAAATATACGGTAGGTCGGCTGCGGGAATCCCAAGGCCCTGGTCGCCCACACGAAGCTCGACGGCCTGATCGGTCGCCTGAAGGCGAATCTCGATCTGCGTACCCGTCGGCGAGTACTTGGCCGCATTGGTACACAGATTAGTGATCACTTGCTCGATCCGTTGCATATCGGCTGTGACGATGATCGGCGCGTCGCCGGGCAGATCCAGCGTAAAGATGTGCTCAGGATAGACCATCTGGAGGCCGTCGATGATGCGCCGCACTACCGCGCTCATATCCAGCGGGTAGCAGCGTATGTGCAGCCGACCGGTCTGAATGCGGCTGACGTCGAGCAGATCGTTGATCAGCCGTTCAAGCTGCTCGCTCTCGCTGCTCATGGCCGCCAGCGCCCGCTCGATCCGCGCATCGATCTGCTGCTTCGTCGACCAGCGCTTTACGAGGTGAATGTAGCCGATCAGCGTGGAGAGCGGCGTTCTCAGCTCATGCGAGGCGAGCGCCAGGAAATCGTCCTTGATCTGCTCCTGCCGCTTGCGCTCGTTAATGTCGGTGCAGGTTCCGATATACCCCGCGAACGCGCCATGATCGTCGAAGAATGGCGTGCCGCGCGTCACCATCCAGCGCTCGACGCCATCATAGCGACGGGCGCGAAACTCCGCCTCGAAGATGTCACGCTCCTGCCATGCGGCGGTATATGCCTCTCCAACCACCTCGCGGTCGCGGGTGGAAACAAATCCGAGCCAGCCATTGCCACGCACCTGATCGGGCGTCGCGCCGGTAAACTCAAGCCACTGCTTATTGACGAAATCGCAAGCGCCGTGGCGGTCGGTGCGCCAGACCAGCATCGGCGCTTCCTCGACCAGCGTAAGATACACGTCGCGGGCATCTTGCAGCGCTCGCTCCATCCGCTTCCGATCGGTAATATCGCGTCCAATGCCGATGATCCCCTGGATCTGGCCTTTCGCATCGCGATGTGGCGATTTCTGGAGCAGCAGGGTCCTGGTCTGCCCATCTTTGGTCCAGTTGATCTCGGTTTGATACATCTGTCCCGTGCTCAGCACCACCTGATCCGTGCGATACAATTCGTCTGCGGCTTCGGGTATGAACACATCCAGCGAGTACTGGCCGATCAGCTCATCGGCTGGACGTCCGATCAGGCGCGCTGTCGCCGGATTGACCAGCAAAAAGCGGCCTTCGCGGTCTTTCAGATACACGTAGTCGCTCGTGCCGTTCAGAATCGCCTGCTCGCGCGCCTCGGTTTCGCGCAGCAGCATCTCGGCCTGCTGCCGATCGGTGATGTCGGTCGCGACGATGATCACGCCGGAGACAGCGCCATCTTCGTCCCGAACGGGCGCCAGGCGCATCTCAAAGGTCAGCCCCTCGATTTGTACCACAGCCGTGTACGCCTCGCCAGCCAGCGCACGGTGCGCGTGCGCGACCATATGCGGATGGTCGTGGTAGACCTCGAAGATCGAGCGACCGACAAGCTCGCCGGATGTCAGCCCCAGCGTTTCAAGCGCCTTGCCCTCCGAAACCGTGACCATGCCCTGCCGATCGAATGCCAGTAAAATGATCGGCGCGCTGGCGATCACGGTACGAAGCTGCTCTTCGGTGCGGCGGAGTTCTTCTTCGGCGCGCTTGCGCTCGGTAATATTACGCGCGGTAAAGGCCACGCCGGAGATCTCACCGCTCGCCGTTCGGAGCGGATTATAGTAGAGCTCCCACCATTCCGTGCCGTTGCTGCCGCTCGTCGGACGCTCGATCATCTGGGTTGTGCCCGCCAGCGTTTTGTTGAAAAGATCGATAAAGAGGTCGGTATCCTCCGGCGGGATATACTCCAGCATCGGGCGACCGATCTCGATCTGCTTGCCGTAGATCGCCGTCACGGCCATCTGAGCAAAACGATTATACGATTTAACGCGCAGATCGCGGTCCAGCAACATGACAGTTTGGTAAGCATTGTCAAAGATCGCCCGCAGGTTCGCCTCGGACTCTTGCAGCGCCACCTGGGCCTGCTGCCGCTCGGTGACATCGACCGCCACGCCGATCACGCCTGCAACCTGGCCCCCCGCGCCATGCATCGGCGTCCAGTGGGTTTCAAAGGTATATCTGCCGATCTGACTCGTCGCGGTGAAGGACTCGCCGCCGAGCGCGCGCCGCACGCGCTCGTACACTTCGGGATAGTCGGCGTACACATCACCGACCGACTGACCGACGAGATCGCTGCCTGGTGGGGCGAGAATGTTCCGGCCCTTGCCCTCGACGAAGGTGAACACGCCGTTACGATCGATCGCGAAGAGCGTGATCGGCGCGCTGGCGACGATGGTGCGCAGCCGCTCCTCGGCCTCGCGCAGCGCCTCCGCCGCCTGTTTGCGATCGGTGATGTCGTAGCACGCGCCGATGTAGCCCGCAAACGTGCCGTCGAGATCGCAGAAGGGCCTGCCGTAGTCCAGAATCCAGCGATACTCGCCATCGTGGCGCTGAAGCCGGTACTCTGTCTCGAACGGGCTGCGCTCGCGGAAGGCCCTGACAAAGATCTCACGGCAGCGCGCCAGATCCTCGGCTGGGATCGCGCTACGCCACCCCGCCAGCTCTTGTTCGAGCGTCCGCCCTCTGAACGCGAGCCAGGTCTTATTGAAGTAATTGCACTCGCCGCTCGGATCGGCCCGCCAGATCAGCGCCGGAAACTCCTCGAAGAGCGAGAGGTGGAAATCCCGCGACTTGATGATCACCTCTTCGGCGCGCTTGCGCTCGGTAATATCGGTGACGAACGCCAGCTCAGCGGGGCCGTCGGGTAGCTCGATGCGCGTGACATCGACGTGGATGGGAAACGTGGAGCCATCGCTGCGCTGCGCAAGCGTTTCGTAGGATGGGAGCAGGCCGCTGCCCGCTTGTCGCTGATCGATGAGCCGCGCGATGCGCTCGCGCTCGCACGGCGCGACCCGATTGAGAAACGATGTGCCGTACACGAAAGACCGATCGGCGTAGCCAAAGAGGCTGCGATAGGCCTCGTTGGTGTAGATCGTCGTGTTGTCGCGGCTCAGGGTCATGGCTACGGGCGCTGCGTCGATCAGCAGCCGAAAGCGCTCCTCGCTTTTCCGCACCGCCGCCTCTGCCTCGTGCCGCCGTCTGGTATCGCGGGCAATGCACAGCAGCGCCTGTTGTCTGGCGAACTGGATCGGGCTGACCGAAACTTCGATCGGCACGATCGTGCCCGCTCTGGTCTGCAGCCGGTGCGCGGCGACATACTGGCTGTCTGTGCTCGCATCGAACGCGCGCAGGCAGGCGGCAAAGCGCTCGCGCTCACGCGCAGGCACCAGATCGATGGCGTTCAGATGCCGTAGCTCGTCGAGCGTGTAGCCGGTGAGCTTGAGCGCCGCGCCGTTCGCATCCAGGTTGCGGCCCTGCGCATCGAGCACGAACAACGCATCCTGCGAGCCCTCGAACAGCGCGTGATAGCGCTGCTGGACCCGCTGAAGCCCCAGCATCTCGCGGTAGGTCAGGACGAAGAGCAACACGCTGGTGACGAAAACGAAGATCCCGCCCTGGAGTATGTGTAAGATAGACGCAGTGCGTGGATCGAGCGCGAGCCGCTCAATCAGCGGATCGGTCAGAATGATCCAGATACTGGCAAACACCACATAGATCAGCGTAATGCCAAGTGCTAGTCGTTGGATCTGATTCAAGCGCACATATACCATAGGCTTGCTCGGTCCGCGCTGCTAGGAAGATAGCAGCAGCAGCCTCATCACTGATTCGGCTCTCGTATCGATAGACGGGCGAGGGTGTTCCACGATGAGCTTAGGATGGAAGGTAGAGAGAGTGCTCCAAAGATTGTAGTACAGGCTGATTGCTTCTTGTGGCGTATATCGTACCATAGTCTGTGGACGAAAGGAACGCTATCGACGTAACCAATATACGGTCGCTGATAGATCAATCCTCCCACGGCGCGTGCCGTTTGTGTTACTATGAGTGTTCCAGCCGAAGCTACGTTCCTGTCGAGACGAAGGAGTACAATCTACTTATGCTGTCGGAACAGATTCGTTCGTTTTTGGAAGCCCCCCGTTTTGCCGTGCTCGCCACGATCAATCTTGACGGTACGCCGCATCAGTCGGTAGTCTGGTATGACGTGCAAGGCGATGAGATCATGATGAATACCGCCGAAGGTCGCGTTAAATTCAAGAATGTAGAGCGCGACTCGCGCATCTCGGTGTGTATCGAAGATGGCTATCGCTATCTGACGATCACCGGGACGGCAATCATGATCGACGATCAGGCAGTTGCCCAGGCCGACGCGGCGATCCTGGCGACACGCTATTTCCCCCAGGAGGTTGCGGATGCCTGGGTGACAAAGTTCCAGAGCCAGCAGCGGGTCACGCTTCGGATGACGATCGATCGTGTTGTCACCTACGGGTGCGACGAATGATTGTTGCACTTGCGGGCGGCGTCGGCGGCGCAAAGCTCGCTCACGGCCTCTACCAGGCGCTACCGCCAGATGAGCTGACGATCGTCGTGAATACGGCGGATGATTTTGAGCTATTCGGCCTGCGGATCAGCCCCGACGCCGATACGGTGATGTACACGCTGGCGGGCATCGCCAATCCCGAAACCGGCTGGGGCGTGGTCGGCGATACCTGGCAGACGCTAGAGATGCTCGGACGGTATGGCTACGATATGTGGTTTCGCCTCGGCGATCGTGATTTCGCAACGCATATCGCGCGCACGGAGCGTCTTCGGGCCGGGCAAACGCTGACCGAGGTGACGCATACGCTGGCGACGGCGCTCGGTATTCGCGCGGCGCTGCTGCCGATGTGCGATCAGCTCGTGGCGACGCAGGTGGCGACGCCCGACGGCGTGCTGCCGTTTCAGGATTATTTCGTGCGTCGCCACCACGCGGACACCGTTAAGGGCGTGGTCTTCGCCGGGATCGAGGAGGCGACGATCAGCGCGTCAGTCGCCGACGCGCTGCGGCAGGCGCGGGCGATCGTCTTCTGCCCGTCGAATCCGATCGTCAGCATCGGCCCGATTCTGGCGGTCGCCGGGATGCGTGAGGCGCTCGGCGCGGCGCGTGCTCCCAAGGTTGCCGTCAGTCCGATCGTCGGCGGCAAGGCGTTGCGCGGCCCCGCCGACCGCATGCTGGCCGATCTGGGCTACGAGGTGTCGGCGCTGGGCGTGGCGCGCATGTATCAGGGGTTGATCGATGGATTGGTGATCGATACGGCGGATGCCGCGCTGCACGCGCCGATCGCCGCGCTTGGTATGCGCGTGCTGGTGACACATACCGTGATGCACGACGAGCGCGATCGGCGTAGCCTGGCGGAGCAGGTCTTGGGCTTTGCCGCTCAGCTTTCGGCAGAGGATGCTACAATAATTAAGTAGATTTTACTTCTTAAGCGATCTCAGGCGGTTACTCCCTGGAGGCCCAGAGGCCGGGGTGTGGGTGTCGCCCAACGATTCCCCGTTCTCGTGCAGAATCGCAGGAATCCTTAACGGGCACTTTGATTCTGCATATGGAGCCGGTGAAAGATTGCGCGGCACGCATGTTGCCGCCTGGCAAGGGACGGCGGGCCGATGGGCACGCACGAGTTGATGAAGCATAGGTTGGAGCTGATGCGGCAGGCGATGCAGAGCAAATGGGTCGATCTGGACATTGTGCCGGGGAACGATGGCGACGGTCGCGATCGTTCCGCTTAGGTCGCTGCACGACGGGAAGCGCCGTCTGAGCGGTGAGCTGTCGAGCGCGGAGCGCGCGGCGCTGGTGCAGCGTCTCTTCCTCCGCGCGCAGCGGGCGATCATGGCGGCAGCGGGCGTCGAGCAGCTTTGCGTCGTCAGCCCGGACCCGGCGCTGCTGGAGTGGGTGGCGGGCGAAGGGGCGCTGCCGCTGCTGCAACCCGATCACGGACTGAACGCCGGTCTGGAGTATGCGCGGCAGACGCTGCTTGAGCGGCGAGCCTGGTCGTCGCTGCTGGTGGTGCTGCCCGATCTGCCGCTGATCGACACGGCGGATGTCGGCGCGCTGCTGCGGCTGGGAGAGCGCGGAACGGTCGTCGTCGCGTCGGATCGGCATGGCGCTGGCACCAACGCGCTGCTGCTGCAACCGCCGGATAGCCTGCCGTTTTCTTTCGGGGCGCACAGCCTACAGCGGCATACAGCGGCGGCGCGCTCCCGTGGTCTTGTGGTGCGAGAGTATGCCGCGCCGAGCATGGCGCTCGACCTGGATACTGCCGATGATCTGCGCATGTTCGAGGAGCTGGCGGTCGCGCATTCGATGGCGATCCGTCGAGGCCCATAAAGGAGGGCACGCTATGGAAACGTACGTCATCCTGGCGAAGCCGACCGAAAAGGGACGGCAAGACATCCACGGCATTGCGGAGCGTCGGCAGAAGAACATCGAGGATCTCAAGCAGAATGGTATTAACGTTGTTGCGGACTACGCGCTGATGGGCGATTACGATTTTCTCTACGTCGTCGAGGCTCCCGATAATCGCACGATCATGGAGCAGATCGTCAAGAACTCGCGGGCCGGCACGCTCGTGTTTCACACGATGGCGGCGCTGCCGCTGGATCAGTTCGCCGGGATTGCCCGCAACACTAGACACACGTAGGGCTAGAACGTGGCTTCAGAATTGCGGATCATCGGTATCGACGGCATTGGCGAGGTTCAGCACGGCGATGATCTGATCGTCGCTATCCAGCGCGGGCTGCGCGTCTCGGAGGTGCAGCTCGTGCCCGGCGACATCCTGGTTGTCACCCATAAAATCGTGAGCAAAGCCGAGGGGCGGCTGGTCGATCTTCAGACGGTCGAGCCGTCGCCCTTTGCGCAGCAGTGGGCCGCGCGCTACGACAAAGATCCGCGCCAGATCGAGGTGGTGCTGCGCGAGGCCGCGCGGATCGTGCGTATGGATCGCGGCATTCTGATCGCAGAGACGCGCCACGGCTTTATCTGCGCCAACGCGGGCGTCGATGCCTCGAACGTACCCGGCGCGGATCTGGTCTGTCTGCTGCCGGTCGATCCCGACGCCTCGGCGCGCGGCCTGGCGCAGACACTTGAGGAGCAGCTTGGCTTTGCCGTTCCCGTCATCATCACCGACTCGTTCGGACGGCCCTGGCGCGACGGCGTGGTCAATATCGCGATCGGCGTGGCGGGCCTTGAGCCGCTGGCCGATTATCGTGGGCAGCGCGATCCGTACGGCTACCTGATGAGCGCAAGCGTGCTGGCGGTCGCCGATGAGCTGGCTGCCGCTGCCGAGCTGGCGATGGGCAAAGTCGATCAGCGTCCGGTCGCCGTGGTGCGTGGCTACCCGTACACGCGCGGAGACGGATCGGGACGGCAATTGGTGATGGCTCCTGATCGGGATATGTTTCGGTAGCGCTAGAACAGGGGAACAGGCAAGCCCGTGGTTTAAGGCTTTGTTCTGTTGTGCTTTTGTTCAGTTCTTCGTTCTTTGTTCGCCTTTGGAGTTGCTATGGGCACACTAGGTTACGCGGCGATGTTCGAGCAGTTCACGCCCAGCGATCTGCTGCGCTACTGCGAGCTGGCGGAAGAGCAGGGCTTTGCTGCAGTGATGGCTTCGGATCATTTTCATCCCTGGACGCCGCAGCAGGGCCAGAGCGGGTTCGTCTGGGCCTGGATGGGCGCGCTTGGCGAGCGCACGCGGCAGCGCTTCGGCACGGGCGTGACACCGCCGGGCTATCGCTACCATCCCGCGATCATCGCGCAGGCGGCGGCGACGCTTGAGGCGATGTATCCGGGCCGCTTCTGGCTTGGCCTCGGCGCGGGCGAGGCGCTCAACGAGCATATTATCGGCGAGTACTGGCCGGAGCCGCCCGTGCGCCTTGACCGGCTGATGGAGTCGATCGAGGTGATCCAGAAGCTCCTGACCGGCAAAGTCACCAAGTACAGCGGCAAGTACATCAAGCTCGAAAGCGCGCGGCTCTACACGCTGCCTGCCGCGCCGCCGCCGATCTACGTCGCAACCTCAGGGCCGATCATGAGCGAGCGGACCGGGCGGCTGTGCGACGGGATTATCACCGTGGGCGCGGCGGACGAGAAGATCAACATGCTGATGCAGCGCTTCGAGAAGGGCGCGCGCGAGGCCGGGAAAGATCCGGCGGAGATGCCGCGCATCATCCAGTTGCACGTCTCATGGGCTGCTACGCAGGAACAGGCCGAGCAGAACGCAGTGAAGGAGTGGCCCAACGGCGGCATGCCCTTTCCCAAGGGCGACATTCGCAATCCCGAAGACTTCGAGGCGATGGCAAAGTTTGTGCGCATCGAGAACTTCAAGAACCGCGTGCTGATCTCGCCCGATCTGCAAGAGCACGTGGCGCACATCCAGCATTTTATCGATCTCGGCTTTACCGAGGTGTATATCCATAACGTCGGGCGCAACCAGGAGGAGTTCATCGCGGCGTACGGGCGCGAGGTGGTGCCCAATCTGCGCTGGCAGGCAGCCCGGTAGCTCCGGCTACTGGCGGTAGGTCCATGGACACACCAGTGCAGCGGACACGAGGTACGAAGCGAGCATGCGCGTAATGCAGGAGCGCTCGTGGTGTTAGCAGGAGGACCGCAGTGGAGCCAGCGACGGAGCTACAGCCCTACGCCGACGAAGATTTTTGCTACCTGACCACCGTCGGTCGTGTCTCCGGCAGGCCGCACGAGATCGAGATGTGGTTTGCGCTCGGCGGCACGACGCTCTATATGCTGGCAGGCTATCGCGACCGCGCGGATTGGGTCAAAAACATCCGACAGCAGCCATCGGTTCAGGTGCGGATTCGCGAGCGTATGTTTGTTGGCCGGGGGCGGATCGTAGACGAGACGAGCGACGAGGCGATCCAGGCTCGCCTGCTGGTTGGCCCGAAGTATAACGAGTGGCAGCCGGGACAGCCCAGGAGCGGCTGGACCTGGGAGGCGCTGCCTGTGGCCGTCGATCTTGACGTAACGTGAATCACGGGGATCAAGGGATCAAGGGCACAACGCAAGTGAATGTTTCATCCTTTTGTTCCTTGATCCTCGGTGCTCCTCCTTGTTCTTTGTTCTCGCCTTGTTCTTTGAATTGGAATACTCGTGGATGATAGACTAGCTCTACCTGATCGATCCTCGCTGGCCTTCGACGATATTATTCGCGGACGGCGCTCGGTACGGCAGTATCAGCCGCGTCCGGTGCAGCGCGAGATGATCATGCAGGTGATCGACGCGGCGCGCTGGGCACCCTCGCCGCATGGCCGCATGCCGTGGCGCTTCGTGGTGCTGACGCAGCCGGAGCGCAAGACCCATCTGGCCGAAGCGATGGCACGGGAATGGCAGCACAACCTTGAAATGGATCGGCAGCCGCCGGAGATCGTCGCGGTGCGGCTGCGGAAGTCGAAGGCGCGCGTGGAGGGAGCGCCGGTAGTGATCGTTCCATGCCTCTACTTGCAGGATCTCGATCACTATCCCGACGCCGCGCGCCAGCAGGCCGAGACGACGATGGCTATCCAAAGCCTGGGCGCAGCCGTCCAAAACATGCTGCTGACGGCTTACCAGCTCGGCCTCGACACCGGCTGGATGTGCGCGCCGCTGTTCTGCCCGGACGTGGTGGTGCGGGCGCTCGACCTCGATCCGGCGCTGATACCGCAGGCATTGATCATGCTCGGCTATGCTGCGACCGATCCGCAGCGCCGCGAGCGCTTGCCGATCGATACGATCATCGCGCAGTGGGATTGATATGGCGCAGGTCCATGCAAGCGCCGTATCATAGCCATACGGGATCGTCATTGGAAGATCTGGCTTTGGTGGCGTATACTACGTGGATTACACCGAGCCATAGGTAGGGAGTTCTCTGGTATGCAAGAAGATCGCTCGAATACACCTCCATCACCTGAAACACAGCCCGCCAATGTGCGTGAACAATTACATCAGGAAAATGTGACCCATGAGGGAGCGCCGCGCTCGGCGGATGGAGTCGGCCCGACCCAGAGCAGCCATTTCGGCGCGGTTGAGGATGATCGGTCGGGGCATGTAGACCAGACGCCGGTGACTCCGCCGATGGACGGGCCGTACAACCTGGTCGACGAAGAGACGAATAAACAAGACCAGGATGTCGATCCACAGCAGGAGATTCCGGGCGGCGGCTAGTAGGCCGTCTGATGATTGACCAGCGTCATGAACCATGTGATACGAGATATAACCGCAAAGGAGCATAGTATGAGCACTGCTGCTGTTGATACAGCACCACGTGCCGTCGGGCTAGATCCCAATCGCGATCCGGTCAACGATTTTTCTATCGTGGCGGCAACCGTCAACGGTTCAGGTAGCCAGACGGCCAATAGTACGCTGATCCGCGCGCTCTTCAAGATGGGCATTCCCGTCAACGGTAAAAACCTCTTCCCATCGAATATCTCCGGCCTGCCCACGTGGTACACCATCCGCGTCAGCAAGGATGGCTACATCGCGCGGCGTGACACCACTGAGGTCTTAATTGCCTTCAATCAGCAGACGGCGGCGCAAGACCTCGCGGCGCTGCCGGTCGGCGGCGTCTGCCTGTATCCTGAGGACGCCAAGTTCGAGCGCAGCCGCGACGACGTGACCTATTATCCGCTGCCGGTCAAAAAGATGATCGCCGACCTGGGCGTCGACAAGAAGCTGGTCGATCGCGTGGCGAACATGGTCTATGTCGGCGCGCTGGCCCAGCTGCTCGGCATCGAGCGCGAGGCGATCCGCGAGGCGCTGAGCTACTACCTCGGCGGCAAGCAGAAGGCCGTCGAACTCAACTACAACGTGGTTGTCGCCTCCGCCGATTGGGCCAGAGATAACCTGCCCAAGCAAGATCCGTTTCGCGTCGAGCGCATGGACAAGACCGAGGGCCTGATCCTGATCGACGGCAACACGGCGGCGGGCATCGGCGCGCTGGTCGGCGGCATGACTGTCACCGCGTGGTATCCGATCACGCCTGCGACCAGCCTGGCCGATGCGCTGAACGAGTACGCGCCCAAGCTGCGGAAAGATCCCAAGACCGATCAGCCGACTTATGCGATCGTGCAGGCCGAAGATGAGATCGCCGCGATCGGTATGGTCCTCGGCGCGGGCTGGATGGGCGCGCGCGCGATGACCTCGACCTCCGGCCCCGGCATCTCGCTGATGACCGAGTTCGTCGGCTTTGGCTACTTCGCCGAGGTGCCCGGCGTGATCTGGGACGTGATGCGCATGGGGCCGAGCACCGGCCTGCCGACGCGCGTCTCGCAGGGCGATGTGCTCAAAGCCTACTACCTGGGCCACGGCGATGTGCGCAATATCTGTCTGCTGCCCGGCAACGTGCAGGAGTGCTTCGAGTTCGGTCAGACCGCCTTCGATCTGGCGGAGCGCTTGCAGCAGCCGGTGCTGGTGCTCAGCGATCTCGACCTGGGTATGAACAACTGGATGACCAGGCCGTTCGAGTATCCTACGACGCCGCTGGATCGCGGCAAGGTGCTCGACGCCGAGCAGTTGAAGCAGATGGAGAATTGGGGCCGCTACAAAGATGTCGACGGCGACGGCATTCCCTACCGCACGCTGCCCGGCAACGAAAACCCGATGGCCTCGTACTTCACGCGCGGCTCCGGCCACAATGAGAACGCGGGCTACACCGAGCGTCCCGACGATTGGATCAAGAACATGGCGCGTCTTGCCCGTAAGCACGAAACTGCCCGCACGATCGTGCCCAAGCCGGTCGTCGATCGCCGCGAGGGCGCGAAGGTCGGGATCATCGGCTACGGCAGCACCGATCCAGCGATCGTCGAGGCGCGCGACCGGCTGCACAGCCAGCTGGGCCTGGAGACGAGCTATATGCGCCTGCGCGCGCTGCCGCTCGGCGAGGAGGTCAGGCAGTTCGTCGCCGAGTACGATCGGGTCTATGTGATCGAGCTGAACAGCGATGGTCAGATGCACAAGCTGCTGCAACTGCACACGCCTGAGTACGCGACCAAGCTGGTTTCGATGGCGCATAATGACGGCCTGCCGCTGACGCCGCGCCTCGTCACCGATCAGATCAACGAAATGGAGCAAACACGATGACAACTGCTGCTAAGCCGGGCGGCCCTCCCGCCCCGAAGGCAACTGTCAATAAAGCCGGTCTTTCCAAGCCGGATTACCGTGGTCTGCCATCGACGCTCTGCGCGGGCTGCGGCCATGATTCGATCGCCAGCCAGATCATCCAGTCGGCCTTCGAGCTGTCGCTCAAGCCGCACCAGATCATCAAGCTGAGCGGCATCGGCTGCTCGTCGAAGTCGCCCGCGTATTTTCTCAGCCGCTCGCACGGCATCAACGTGGTCCACGGGCGCATGCCCTCGATCGCCACGGGCGCGATGCTCGCCAACCGTAACATGCTGGCGATCGGCGTCTCGGGCGACGGCGATACGGGCTCGATCGGACTGGGACAGTACAAGCATATGCTGCGCCGCAACGTGCCGATGGTCTATATCATTGAGAATAACGGCGTCTATGGCCTGACCAAGGGCCAGTTCTCGGCGACCGCCGACCTGGGCCAGAAGCTCAAGTATGCCGGGACCAACGAGCTGATGCCGATCGATCTGTGCCTTGAGGCGATCATCGCCGAGTGCGGCTTTGTCGCGCGCTCCTTCGCGGGCGACGCCAAGCAGGTCCGCGAGCTGCTGAAGGCTGCGATGAGCTACAACGGCACGGCGGTGCTCGATATTATCAGCCCGTGCGTCACCTTCAACAACCACGCCGAGTCGACCAAGAGCTACACCTTCGGCAAGGAGCACGAAGAGATCTTGCAAGACATCAATTTCGTGCAGGCCTACGAGGAGATCGAGGTCGATTACGAGCCCGGGTCGGTGCAGGAGGTCAAGCTGCACGACGGCCCCACGATCCTGCTGCGCAAGGTCGAGGCGCGTAAGGGTGGCAAGGGCGAGCAAGAGGGCACCCAGGCGACCAACGGCGAGGTGCGCTATCACGATCCGACCGATAAGCTGGCGGCGCTCCGGCTGCTGGAGGAGGCTCGCGAGAAGCAGGAGTTCATCACCGGCCTGCTCTACATCAACGAGTCGCGTCCGACGCTGCTCGATCTTGAGCGTCTGCCCGAAACAGCATTGATCGCGATGTCGGAGGAGCAGCTTCGTCCGTCGCGCGAGGCGTTCGCGGCGGCGCTGGCCGAGTTCGCGTAGCGCTGTAACGCAGAACAACGGAACAAAGAACAAAGAACAAGGGAAAGATGTACGGTCCCACCTCCCCTCTGGGTGTAGGAGCCTGTCGAGGTTCGGGGAAGGGGCCGGGGGGCGAGGGCCTCAATCCAAAACAACAGAGCAGGAGGATCGCCCACGCGATCCTCCTGTTTGTGTGCCGCACGTACCCTGATTGCTTGCCGGGCCTCGTCAAGCGGTGTCGATCTCAAAAGGTCCAATCAAGAACTGTTATCGATCAGCATTCGATCCCTTGACCTGCGTAGTACACTCTAGGTAGAGCTATCCGTATGCTCGTTCACCTTGCTCAACAACACTATGTGCCTGGAAGATTTCGCATATGGACGATAATGTACCACGTAACCAGGTTGTCCTTACACCTCAGCTAGACGATGCTCAGCTCCTCAGACAACAAATCCGTGGACGATATTACCGCGCGCTCAATTATCTCTCGATCTACCTTTTTATTATCGTAGTTTATGGAAGCGGACTGATCGTTGATTATTTGCTGTTTTCCCTGATGTGGTGGCTGCTCGATGAAGAAGTACAACGATACTATCTGGTTGCAACAGGTTTTGATTATGCAAGAATCGGATTGGCAATGTTGTTTATCGTGAGCGCTATTGTTCATGGATCGCTCTCAACGTATTCGCAGATACAATTGGATATAGCCTTATTTAAGGAAGGCAACGAAGCGCGATGAAGAATAATCGCTGGTCTGGTAATAGAAGCTTACTTCTGCGAGAATCGCTCTATGCCTGGATTCTGCTGCTCCTGAATGTTATCCTTTTTACGGTGATCGCGATTCTTCTATCGCTCGTTATAGCTAGTCAACAGATGGTTGTGGTCATAGCATTATCGATTGTTATTCCTATCATGATATACGTCCATCTTGCTTTGTATAAAAGAGATTACTCGCTTGGTTTCATTAAGCGCGTAGATCGATCTGTGTACATGGCACAATGGCGAACTGTGAGACGTGAATATTACCTAGCTAAACGAATATTCGACGTGTTGATTGCTACACTCGTGTTTCCATTGTTCCTGATCATCTTCGCGGTCTGCGCACTGCTCTTGAAGATCGAAGCGCCAGGTGGGCCGATCCTCATGCGCCGGGAAGGGATCGGCCAGGGTGGACGACGGTTCAAGATCTACACATTCCGCACGATGATGCCGGATCTTGCGATGAGGCTCACCGATGCGGCATCTTGGGGATCTCCTCTGCCTGCTTTTAAGCTTAGGGACGACCCACGGATCACCCGCGTCGGCAAGTTTTTGCGGAGAACGGGCCTGGATCAACTGCCACAGTTGATTAATGTGCTGCGGGGTGACATCAGCTTCGTAGGGATAGAACCTGAAGTTGTGTCGCATCAGCCAATGCTTTTACTGCACAACGAATTTCCGCTTGTACAGCCAGGTCTAACCGGATTCTGGCGCATCTATGAGGGAAGATCCCTTTCTATCGATGAGCGGCTGCGCCTTGAAGTGGCCTATATCACAACAGCGTCCTTCTGGCTTGACATGAAGATCCTTTGGTGGACGCTCGGCAGCCTCGCTTTTGGTCAGGACTGGGCTATCGCCAGGGTTGAGCGCGAGCGAGGTCGGAATGAACCGGGCCGCGAGGAAGAGAGCAGCGGTGTCAGATCGCTACCTCCTCGGTAATGGCGCAGGCCACGTTCAATCTATACGCATACCGCATAAACATAGGGACGAGCTGCGCGCTCGTCCCTGCATTTGTTAACCAGTTCCGAACTACTTCGAGCCAGCGCCGCGCTGCTTCGACTCAGGCTCGCGGCCCTGATAGGTACGCTGCTGATTGATCATCGTCTTGAAGCGCTCAAGGTCTTCCTCAAGCTGGCTCTGCGGGTTGCTGAAGAGCTTGGCGACGGCATCGCCGACCACGCCTGCGGGCGGATCGTATTTCAGCACCACGTGGATCTCGGTCTGATCGTTGCCTAGCTCGGTGAACGTGACCTGTCCCGACGTGGTGATGTCGCCGTTGTCGCGGCTATTCCACGCGATGCGCTTGTTCGGCTCAAGCATCGTCGTCTCGGCGTCCCACTCGACGCTCATGCCCAGCGGCCCGCTTGCCACCCAGTGCGACAGCCGCTCGCCGGTCTTTGTCACCTGCTTGATGTTGCTCATAAACTCAGGAAAGCGATCGAACTGAGTCCAGAACTGATATACATCGGATACCGGAGCATGAACAATCATGGTCTTTTCGGCCATTGGCATGGTTGTCCTCCTTGCCTAAGATGTTTACTGCGGTGAAGCTTTCGCAAAAAACGTACCAGCAGCTAGCCAGCCTCGGTCCCCATTGGAGCAGGTGGAGGATGCGCACACGGCACAACCCTGGCCTACATCTTGCTCGAACCTGGCTCCTTGTGGAGCGCGTAACCCGTTCCACGGATGCACTTGAGGCAAGGTTTGAGGAGGAGGAAGACATGGCAATCAAAGACCTGAACGAGAAGTTCATCCATGAGCTGGGAGACATCTACGACGCCGAGCATCGCTTTCTGGAAGCGCAGCAGGAGATGTTGAAGCAGGCCAATAACTCCACCGTCAAGACGCTCTTGCAGGAGCATATCGGCCAGACCGAGCAGCAGATCAAGAACCTGGAGCAGGTGTACAGCGCCCTGGGCGAGAAGCCCAAGCGCGTCAAGTGCGACGCGGCGGCGGGTCTTGTCACAGAGGGCCAGAAGACGATGAAAGAGGCGTCGGGCAATCCGGCGATTCTCGATTGCGTGATCGCAGGCTCAGCCTCCAAGGTCGAGCACTACGAGGTCGCCAGCTACCGGGGTCTGATCGAGGGCGCGCGGCTGATGGGCCAGAACGAGGTCTTGCGGCTGCTCCAGCAGAACTTGCAGCAGGAGGAGCAGACATCGCAGCGGGTCGAGCAGAGCATCCCGCAGCTTTTGCAGCAGGCGATGTCGGCGCAGGAGCGCGGTCGCTAGCAAACGCTCACGATACAACCAGCGGGGCGCTCAGCGCCCCGCTTTTTTGCTGGCTACTCCGCGCGCGTGGCTACGGGAACTGTTGGAACCAGCGCAGGCTCAGCAATCCCCCGGCGACGACAAACAGCGTGCCGAGGCCACTCACCAGCGCCGTCACTTCGGTGTACTCCTCGACCCAGCTCATCTGCGAGCCGAGCTGCTGATAGATCTTTTTCAGCTCGCCCGACTCCGCCGCGTAGAAGTACTCGCCGTCGGTCGCGGCGGCGATCTTTTGCAGCGTGGCCTCGTCGAGCCGCACCGGAATACCGCCCAGCACGACTGGCGTCTCGCCCCGCTGCCCGATGCCTACGGTATAGACTTTGACCTGCTCCTGCCGGGCGCGCTCGGTCGCCTCTTCGACGGGAATGCCTAGCGTCGGCTGCCCGTCCGACAGCAGAACCACCAGACCCGGCGCTGGCTTATCCGCATCGTCGGCTGGCCGCTGCGCAAGCTGATCGAGCGCGAGATACAGGCCATCGCCGATCGCGGTGCCGCCGCCATAGCTCAGCCGGTCGATCGCGCGCTTCACCTGCTCGCGATCCTCGGTAGGCGGCGCGTTGAGCCGCGCGCCCGTGCTAAAGCTGACCACGCCAACCTGCACGCTCGCGGGCAGCGCCGCGACAAACGCCTGCGCGGCCTCCTTCGCCGCCGTCATCCGATCCGGCTTCAGATCGTCGGCGGCCATCGAGCCGGATACGTCCATCACCAGCATCACCGTCGTCTGATCGCGCGGCACCGCCACCACCGCCATCGGACGGGCAATGCTTACCAGCAGCGCCGCGAGGCCGAGCAGGTAGAGCATCGGTGGAATGTGCCGCCGCACGCCGGGGCCGCGACCGACGACTTCGCTCAGCAGTGCCAGGTTGGTAAAGCGCACGGCGTAGGCGCGGCGGCGGCGCTGCGCCAGGATATACACCCCTATCAGAATCGGGATCAGTGCCAGGCTCAACAGTAGATAAGGCCATTGAAATGTCATGCAAGCCTCTTAGTACAAGCTCGTCGGCTCAGCTGTGCCTAGTCGCCGGACAATCACGCTGGCAGGCGCATGAAGCGTGCGTCTGAGCCTGCGGGCGCTCAGGAAGCGAACCAGCACCGGCAGCAGCGCTGTATCGGTTCCCAGCGCCAGGTACTCAGCGCCACAGCGCGCCAGATCGGTGCGAATCCGCGCGGCCTGCTCCAGCGCCGCCTGCTGAAAACGCTCCCGCAGCCCGCGATCGTGGGTGTTGACGACAAGCTGGCTGCCAGTTTCGGGATCTTCAAAGGTCACTAATCCAATATCCGGTAGCTCGGCCTCACGCGGATCGTGGAGCCGCACCGCGATCAGTTCGTGGCGCTGTGCCAGCAGCGCCAGCGGCGTCTGCCAGCCCGTCGGCGCGAGAAAGTCCGAGACGACGATCAGCAGCGACCGGCGGCGGATCACGCCGTGGACGCGCGCCAGCGCCCCGGCCAGGTCCGTCGCGCCCGATCGCGTGTGTCGCGTCTCATGCTGGATACCGTCAAGCAGCCGCAGCAGATGCGTCTGACCGGCTCCCGGCGGCATAAAGCTCAGCGGACGATCGGCGAACAGGAGCGCGCCAAGCCGGTGCCCGCGCTGCGCGAAGAGCTGGCCCGCCACGGCGGCAAACTCCAAGGCGCGCTCGCGCTTCAGGCACTCCGCGGTGCCCCAGTTGAGCGACGCGCTGACGTCGACGATCAGCCACACATCCAGCGCCCGCTCGGTCAGCGCCTCGCGCACGAACGGGCGATCGGTGCGCGCCGTAGTATTCCAGTCGATGTGGCGCACATCGTCGCCGGGCTGGTACTCCCGCACCTCGGCCAGCTCCATGCCGGAGCCACGCACCAGCGAGCGCTCGTCGCCGCCGAGATGCGTCGCCAGCGGGCGGAGCACCGTCCAGTGCATGCGCCGCAGCAGCCCGACCGGAGTCTCAGGCTGTCGCTGTTTCGGGTGAGCGGCTGCGGGCGGCTGATCGCTGCGCAGCGCACGCGCGATCCTGCCGCGCAGCTTAGGCCACATGCCGATCTCCGAGGTCGATCCGTGGCGGCGGGTAGCGCTCCAGCACCGCCGCGATGATCGCATCCGCCGTGACGCCGCCGACGATGCCTTCGTAGCTCAAAACCAGGCGATGGCGCAGCACATCCGGCAGCAGCTCGACGACATCCTGCGGCAGGACGTACTGCCGTCCACGCACGAAGGCCAGCGCGCGAGCGCCCGCGATCACATAGATCGATGCGCGGGGGCTGCCGCCAAAGAGCACGGCGGAGGCGAAGCGATCCAGGCCATGCGCCGCCGGATTGCGGGTCGCCTGTACCAGCGCCGTCGCGTAGGCGATGACGTGCGGATCGACGTAGACCTGATCGACGGCCTGCTGCATCGCCAGCAGCCGATCGGGCGTGATCAGCGTGCGGAGCTGAATCGGCGGGCCGATCATGCGCTCGACGACCACGATCTCTTCGTTGTAGGATGGATAATTGACCAGCACTTTGAACATAAAGCGATCGAGCTGCGCCTCCGGCAGCGGATAGGTGCCGTCGGACTCAATCGGGTTTTGGGTTGCCAGCACCAGAAACGGATTCGGCACGGCGTACGTCTGCTTGCCGATCGTCACCTGGCGCTCCTGCATGACCTCAAGCAGCGCCGATTGCACTTTGGCGGGCGCGCGGTTGATCTCGTCGGCCAGCAGCAGGTTAACAAAGACCGGCCCCAGCTCGGTGGTGAACTCGCCGGTCTTGCCGTTGTAAATCCGCGTGCCGACCAGATCGGCAGGCACCAGATCGGGCGTGAACTGGATGCGTCCGGTCGTTCCGCCGACGACCTGCGCCAGCGCCTTGATCGTGGCGGTCTTTGCCAGGCCGGGCACGCCCTCAAGCAGGACATGACCACGCGCCAGCAGCGCTACCAGCAGACGTTCAAGCAGATGATCCTGGCCGACGATCAGGCGCTTGATCTCAAACAGGACGTGCTCGATCTGTGCGGGCGAGACGGCGGCGTGCTCGTGAACCGGCGCGGGATGATGGTTAAGCGATGCTGTCATAGTTTCGAGTTTCCAGTTTTGAGTTCAACGTTCAGAGTTTCGAGGTGAGGCCCTCACCCCCGGCGCTTGCGCGCCACCCCCTCTCCCACTGCTGTAAGAGAGGGGAACGAGCCTCCTAGGTCTTGGTGCTTGGTTCTCCCGTTGTTCCTTTGTTCTTTAGCCCGCCTGACGCGGCCAGGCTTGCAGCGTCACATCGAGCTGCTGCTCCTGGCCGTCGCGCACGACGGTCAGCGTGACAGTATCGCCGGGCTTCTTGTCAGCCAGCCGCGCGCTGATCTCATCGACATTCGTGACCGCCTTGCCGTCGATCGCGGTAATCACATCGCCGCCGCGCGGAATGCGCTCGTTGATGCTCTGCCCGCCGCGCAGACCCGCCTGATCGGCGGGGCTGCCCGGCACGATGCCCACGACCAGCACGCCCTCGCTGACCGATAGGCTCTGATCTTTGGCGATCGTCTCGTCCAGCTCTTGCCCGCTGATGCCCAGCCAGACCGGCTCAAGGTTCGCGCCGGCCTCAAGCTGCGATAGGCGCTGCTTGGCGGTGTTGATCGGCACGGCGAAGCCGACGCCGACCGAGCCGCGCACCGGGCTTTCGATCATCGTGTTGATGCCGATCACCTCGCCGCGCGCGTTGAGCAGCGGGCCGCCGGAGTTGCCGGGGTTGATCGGCGCGTCGGTCTGAAGCAGGTTGCGCTGCGTCCGACCATTGCCGGGATTCCAGTTGCGGTGGATCGCGCTGATGATCCCCTGCGTCACGGTCTGGTCCAGTCCAAAGGGGCTGCCGATCGCGATGGCCGTCTCGCCGACCTGCACCTGCTCCGAGTCGCCCAGCGCGGCAACCGGCACATTCTCCGGCAGGTCGACCTTGAGCAGCGCCAGGTCGTTGCCGCGATCGGTGCCGAGCACCTGCGCCTCGCGCGTCTCGCCGCTGTTAAACTTGACGCTGACCACGCGCGCATTCTCGACGACGTGGTTGTTGGTCAGGATCAGGCCCTTCGCATCGACCACGAAGCCCGATCCGCTACCCTCGGCGGTGTAGGCGCTGATGCCGCCGGAAACGGTGATGCGTACCACCGCCGGGCTGACTTTGCTAAACACGCTTCCGGCGATGTTTGGAGCAACCGCGCTATTGGCGACGGTCGCCATGCTGGGTGCCGATGCGTTGTTGGGGGCCGGGCTGGCGGCAGGTGGGGTTTGTGGTGCAGCCGAGGTCTGCGGCGCGATCCAGTATGTAGCGGCTACTGCGCCGACCGCGCCGCCGCCGACCGCGCCGCCGGAGAGCGCCGCGATCAGCAGGGCCGCCGTGCCGAGACGGCGTTTACTGCGCGTCGGTGTGGGCGTTGGCGCAGCGGGTGCTGGTGTCGGTGTCGACGCCGATGATTGATCGAATCGATAGGGGAACATGCGTTTCCTCCGGGTTTGTCACTTTATGGATTGGCTGAAGGATAACGCCGCAAGCTAAGGAGTTACTTAGCAGCAGCTTAGTAGCTCCTTAGCCCGGTCTGAGAATTTACTAAGAGCCGTCGGCTGCGGCTGCCGTGCGCTCAATGGGAGCAGCCTGGCTGGCCTTCGGCAGCCTGATCGTAAAGGTGCTGCCCTCGCCGATCGTGCTGGTGACGCCGATTGTTCCGTGCTGCGCCTTGACCAGCGATTGAGCGATTGCCAGACCAAGCCCTGCGCCGCCGCCGGTCCGCGAGCTATCGCCGCGATAAAAGCGCTCGAAGATATGCGGGAGCGCTGCCGGATCGATACCCAGGCCGGTATCGCGCACATGGATGATCACCTGCTGCGGCGCTTCCTCGGTGGTGACGACGATCTGGCCGCCCGGCGGCGTGAACTTGCGCCCGTTGTCGAGCAAAATCAGCAGGACTTGCTTGATCGCGTCTTCGTCGCCCTGGACGCTCACGTCGTCAAGCTGCGTACAGTCGATGGTATGCTGCGCCGCAACTACTCTGACTTTGCGGCACACGTCCTCGATCAGCGGTCTGAGCGCCACCGGCTCGCTGCGCAGCGGACGACCGGCGTCGGCGCGGGCCAGCACCAGCAGATCGTTGACCAGCCGACTCATGCGCTCGCTTTCGTCGGCCATGTCGGCCAGCACGTCGATGCGGTCCTCGCTGCTGATCGGCGGCTCGCGCTGTAAGAGCGCGATGTTGCCCCGGATCGTCGTCAGCGGCGTGCGCAGCTCGTGCGAGGCGTCGGCAACGAATCGCCGCTGCGCCTGGAGCGCCTGCGCTTCCTGGCGATAGGCGCTCTGGAGCGCTCCCAGCATCTCGTTGAAGGTCGTCGCCAGCCGCCCGATCTCGTCGTATGGGCCGGTGTAGTCCACGCGCCGCCCAAAATCGCGCTCCGTGCCGATCGCCTGCGCCGTATGGGTGATGCGATCGATGGGCCGCAGCGCGATGCCCGCCAGCATCCAGCCGATGCCAAAGGCGATCACCGTGACGACGATACTGCCGATAACTAGTATTCTCCGCAGCGTGTCCTGCGACTGTACGTACTCATCCAGCGAGCGCGCGACCTGCACCGCGCCGACGATGCGGTTGCCTTCGACGACGACCGGCCTGGTGAATACAAGTAGCTTGCCATCTTTAACCGTGGCCTGCTCAATTGTCTTCTCCCCGCTGAAGACGGCCTCAAAGGCCGCGTCGCTTAGCGGGAGCACGACGCCCTCGTCGACCAGATTCGCGGTACGGCTGGTGACGATGCCCCCAGCATTGATCGTCTGCACATATGTCTGGGGCGCGGCAAAGCCACTGGCCGGAAGCACGATCCGTCCCAGACGATACTCCTGGCCGTTGAAGAGGAAAATCTGGTCGTCGATCACTTTCCGATCGAGCAGACGTTTCGCTTCCTCGGCCAGCGTGTCGGCTACGACGCCGAGGGTCAGCCGCGATAGCGTGACGTACAGGACGATGCTAAAGGCGATCAACGTGAACGCCAGGATTGAGCTATACAGCACTGTAAGCCGGAGACGCACAGACATAGACTTTCTACGATACCCAATCGCGCCGGGGCGCGCTGCCCGCAGGGCAGTAACAATCACGAACCGTTTACGCGCCTTCGCGCAAGACATACCCGACGCCCCGCACGGTCTGGATCAGCCGTGCCTCGCTGCCCGCCTCGGTCTTGGCGCGCAGGTACCCGATATAGACTTCCAGCACATTGCCGTCGCCGCCGAAGTCGTAGCCCCACACATCTTGCAAGATCCGATCGCGCGGCAGCACCTGGCGCGGATGGCGCAGCAGATATGCCAGCAGATCGAACTCTTTGGGGCTGAGGTTGAAGTGCCGATCGCCGCGCCGCGTCTCGCGTGTCACCGGATCGAGGTGCAGATCGGCGTACGACAGCGGACGCTCGTTGCTGGCATTCTCCGAGCGACGCAGCAGCGCGCGAAGCCGCGCCAGCAGCTCAGCGGGCGCGAATGGCTTGACTAGATAATCGTCCGCGCCGCTATCCAGGCCCTGCACACGATCTTCGATCGCGTCGCGAGCGGTCAGCATCAAGATCGGCGTGGAGTCGGCCTCGCGAATCCGCCGGGCCACCTCGATGCCATCGAGTCCCGGCATCCACCAGTCGAGGATCACCACGTCGGGGCGCTGCGCCTGCGCCTGGGCCAGCGCTTCGAGGCCATCGGCGGCGGTGACAACATGATAGCCTTCGTAGGCTAATGTCCGGCGCAGCATATCGATGATTTTGCGGTCGTCATCCGCGATCAAAACGGTTGTCATAGTTCTATCCTTCAAGCCCATCACAGCCGCTGCCCGACAGGCAGATGAAGCGGGCGCGGGCGATCCAGCAGCCGTGCCCTCATCTCCCAGCGTTCGAGTCGTCGAGCAGGTGACGCTACCACCTTCTAGTTTACCGCAAGTATCGCATCATCAATCTATGCAGCGAGGTTGATCTCTAAGGATAACGCCAGTTGTTGGGCCGGGAATAAAAGGCTGCTGAGGAAAGTCTAAGAAGATTCTAAGAATAAGGACGATGCCGGGCGTGTCGCCGGTGTCTCATGGCATCGCTCATGCGGGAGTCGACAGCACAAAGAACAACACGATAACGGCACAAAAACAAATGGCTGGGAAGTTGGGGGAGTTCCCCAGACATTCCCCTTCTGGTGCAGAATCGCCTGGAGGGCTTTCCCGAACAGGGTCCTCGATTCTGCACGAGGCATCCATTACGATGGGGGCGCGTATGAAGCGATTGCGCCATGATTTGAACTATGCGGTCAGCGCCGGGCTGCTGATCGTGGTGGTCGTCGTGATCGTCACGGGTCTGGTCGCGCAACTGTGGGATCTCAACGATTTTGTGTATCACACGTATGCCGGATACGTCATGACCGCCCTGGCGCTGGCGCATGTGTGGCTCACCTGGGAGCGGCTGATCGGCTATGCGCGGTTTCGGCTGTCACGGCGGGACCGCAGACATGCGCTGCGCGCCGGCGGGCCGCAGCCTGTGCCTGCGGGAGCGCCCACGCGCGCACGTATGCTCCAGACGACACGCCAGCTGCTTGTCTCGCGGCGTGGCTTCCTGAGCCTGGCGCTGGGCGCGATCGGTGGATGGATCGTCGGGCGCGGGCTACGTCCTCCGCCGGTGATTGCGCAAGGCTCCGATCTCGGCGTGGTCTATCACGAGTGGAGCAAGCCGGGCGTGATCGATGTGCTGGGCACGGTTGCGAACTGGGGCCAGCAGCCGCCGTTGTATAAAACCTATCCCGACGCTCAGACGATCGCGCTGCCGCCGCCGAGCTTCGAGGGCGGCCTCGCCACCGAGGACGCGATGCGTCGCCGTCGCTCGACCCGCTCCTACGCTGCCGCGCCGATGACGCTGGATCAGCTCTCGCGGCTGCTGTTTTTGACCGGCGGCCTGACCAGCGAGCGCTGGGGCCACCGGCTGCGGGCCACGCCGTCGTCGGGCGCGCTCTACCCGATCGAGATCTATGCCGTGGTGCATCAGGTAGAGGGGCTGAGCGCGGGGCTGTATCATTACGGCGTGCAGGCGCATAGCCTGGAGCAGTTGCAGAGCGTCGATCTGCGCGAGCTGGTGGTGCGCCAGGGGTTGATGCAGGAGTTCCTGGGACAGGCCAGCGTGGTGCTTTTTTTCACGGTTATTTTCCAGCGGATGCGCTGGAAGTACCAGGATCGGACCTATCGCTACGGCCTGATCGAAGCCGGGCATCTGGGGCAGAACGTGTATCTCGCGGCAACGTCGATGGGCCTCGGCGCGTGCGCGGTCGGCGCGTTCATGGACGACGCGATCAATGCGATGCTTGGCGTGGATGGCACGGAGGAGGCGGCGATCTATATGCTCGCGGTTGGCACCGTCTGAGCGGATCGATCGCCGCCGACGCGGCACGGACATCCAAAAGTACCGGTTCGGCCTGACCCAGGATGCCTACGATAGGGCGTAGTTTTGGACAGCGCAAACAGCGATCGGCATTGGATCGATCGCCGGTCGTCGTGCTATACTACGGCTCCCCCCGGAACACTCGCCTCCCCCCAACACAGGAAGCCTGCATTGTGCTGCCGTGCGTTTAACATGGAGCCAGTGTAGGCTTCCTCCAGTTCCGAGTTCAAAGTTCAAAGTTTCAGGTTTCGAGTTCAAGGTTTGTTCGCTTGCTCCTTTGTTCTTGGTTCTTTGCTCCGGCCCCCGGCTAGCGATCTCTGGCCTTGCGAAAATCCTCGATCGCCGTCCGCATGATATACCACTTGCCATGCTGCTTAAACCCACGCAGCGCCCCGGTGCGCAGCAGGTAATAGACCGCGCTGAGCTTCAGATTCAACAGCTCGGCAACCTGAGCGGGCGTGTAGATCGCCTGCGCTGCGTCGCGCTGGCGCTCCGTCTCCAGGTAGGCGATGTACTCCTGTAGCGCGGTGCGGCCCAGGCTGGTGACATACGCGCTGCACGGCTCGTCGTAGCCGCACATACGGACAAAGCCGAAACGATCCAGGGTTCTCAGGATCTCGCGCAGCTTGCCCAGATTTTGCACGTCGGTCATATCGCGCAGCTCGTCCATCGTCGGCGGCTGGCCCGCATGGGCATCGCTCCACTCCGTCAGCACGCGCAGCACACGCATGCGGGCATGTGCCCGTCGATTGGTTGGCGGCAGCACCTGATTGATGGCACGGGCCACGCCGTGTACGTCGAGAAAATCCCGCAGCGCGCGTATCAGGTCGAATGAAAGGATGATTGTCTCACCATCGGCTGTCACGTGGACTACGCGGGTGTCGAAGCGCAGCTCAAAGGTAAACGCGCCTACCTCATGGCGAATAGGCGCGCGGTAGCCACGAATCCACATACGCAGAGCTTCCTTTGTGCTTGAGATGACTGGTAGCGCGAGACACCCCTCAGATCGTGCATCTGCATGCACTCCTGGCTGACAGGCTGCGGAGGTTGGCGGCTGCCGGGGGATGCGTGTGTGGTAGAATTCGATCTACGGTCATAACAGGCACCTCCTGTTCTGATCTGATGCGCGCTTTAGTGCTTTCTCCACTAAAGCGCGCTGCTGTTTGTGTTGTCATGAATTATAGATCGTTTGGTCCTGAATACAACAGCACGTTTTTAACAGGATTGCGTGTCGTCCGGTCGCGATCGCGCCGCTCGGATATTCTTAATCACGCGCAGCCGCCGCACGGAGCAGACAAACAACGCCTTCAGCACCGAAAGAATCGATCGAGTGTAAAGCCTCGAAGCGGGATGCTGCTCAGAATATCCACCACCTGCGCAGCGAGTCGTCACCTCGGTAAGCTCTAACCTTTTCCGATCGACGCACTGGCGATCGGAAAAAGCCAGCCGCTCGTATTGTAACTTTGCTGCCTATGCCCGAAAGAGAAGCAGCACGTGCTCTCAATAGTGAGCGTATTATGTCCTAGAAACCACGAAAGATTAGCGGAAGCCATTGATGCCAACCGATTATCTGCTCATGACGATCGCCTGGCCTGTATGAATCGATCCACGAAATGCCGTACAATAGGGGTCTGGACGCCCTGTGCTTTTGGTGTTGATGGAGCAACGAGAGAATGCAGCGAAATAACATGCATGGCGTGATCGGGGTGGCCGCGCTGAGCGCAGACGAGCGCGCCGCGGCAGAGCACCTGCTGGCCGTGTGCCGTCGGTATGACGGCTCGGATTTTCCGCTGAGCCTTGAAGCGGCGGAGGCTGGTCCGATGCCAGGGGTAGCGCCGCCGCTCGATCAATTTCTGGCCTACGAGCACGGCACGCTGATCGGCCTGATGCGCGTGGAGCGCTCGGCGGAGCCGGAGCTGTACGGCGTGGTTCATCCCGACTACCGGCGCAGAGGAGTGGGCAGGGCGCTGCTGGATGCCGCCCGAAGCGAGTGCCGCCGACACGGCGCGGCGCTTCTGCTGCTGGTATGCGATGAGATGCTAGAGTCTGGCAAAGCGTTTGCGGCAGCCGTCGGCGCGGCCTTTCGCTACGCTGAGTATCGGATGCTGCTCGATCCGGCTGCGATCGACCGCTCACAGCCGCGCCACGCCAACCTACGGCTGCAACCGGCTACCGACGCAGACGCCGAGACGCTGAGCCGCATTCAGGCGGCTGCCTTTGGCGATGCCGAGGACGAGGTGCGCACGCAGGTCAGCCATGGGCTGACGCTGGCGAATCGGCAGTACTACCTTGGGCTGCTCGACGGGCAGCCGATCGGGAGTCTGCGGCTCGGCAGGTACTGCGACGAGGCCGACGTGACCGCCTTCGGCGTGCTGCCGCAGCATCAGGGCCGGGGCTACGGGCGGCACATGCTGCTGGAAGCGCTCGATATTCTGCTAGCCGAGCGCTGGCCGCAGATCGCAATCGACGTTGTCACCGAGAATCGCAACGCCTTGAAGCTGTACCAGTCGTGCGGCTTTCGCGAGGCGACGACCTACGGCTACTATGAGCTTGGAGCCTGAGATGATGACCAAACGAGCGACGTTAGCGCTGCCTGTCGCCGATCTCGCGACGAGTCTTACATTTTATATCGAGCAGCTTGGATTTAAGCTGGCGACGCATGCGCCTGATGCCGATCTGGCGCACGTGATCGATCCTGACGGCGATGCTTTCTTGCTGGCAGGGCCGCGCGCTGGTGATGTAGGGGTCTATCTCGACGATCAGCAGCGGATCATCAAGGCGGGCGAGACGATCCGATTTTCCGAGGCCGATCTCGATACACGGCGGCGGGCGTTGCAGCAGCGCGGCTTGGACGCGCCGCAGATCGTCGAGACGACCTGGGGCGAGCGGCTGCTGACGATCGCCGATCCCGACGGCGTGCTGCTGACCTTCTTGACTCCGGCTCAGCACACGGATGAGGAAGTGCTGGCGATGTTTGTGCAAGGCCCGGATAATCTGAGCAGCGCGCTTGCGGGCCTCGGCGAGGTAGATCTTGAGCTGTCGCTCACGCCCGCAACATGGACGATCCGCCAGACCGTGCAGCATATCGCGGACGGCGAGATCATCTTCTTGCATGCGATTAAAGCGGCGCTGGCCGAGCCGGGCCGCGCTTTTGTCCACAACTGGCCGGGCAGTAACGAGGCGTATGTCGCTCCCGATTACTACGCGCACCGACCCATCGCTCCGACGATCGAGCTGTTTCGGGCGATGCGCGCGCATATCCGTCAACTGATCGAGTACACGCCAGATGCCTGGGGGCGAGCGGTGCATGGGGCGGACGGGCAGGAGTGGACGGTGCGCCGCATGGTCGATATCAAGACGAGCCACGCGCTTGAGCATATTGCGGAGATCCGCGAGATCCGCGCGCTGCATGGACGCTGATCGGTCGGCCCAAGGGGGAGCAAGGGAACCAGGGATCAAAGGAGCAAGCGAACAAGGGTTTAAGCCTTTGTTCTTTGTTCTCCCCTTGATTCCTGGTTCTTTCGTTAGCCCTGGCTTGGCTGCTCGCGCTCCAACCTTTTCAGGCATGATATTGAACATTTAAGGATGTGGGCTGGCCCGGCTGGCTCAGCTTGAAAACGTAGATCATCCGATCCGAGGCAGCTTCGATGCTCTCCGGCTCAGGCGTGATGTGTTCGATCCGAATACCATCCAGATACGCGCGGTCGATCCATACGCGCGCCTCGGTGCCCTGCGCCGCACCCGGCTGAAGCCGGATCTCTAGCTGGGCCTGTCCGCCGTGGCGTACAAACCGACCGTACTGCGCTTGCAGCGGCGCTCCCTGGTCGCCTGCGGTTGCCATGCTGAGCGGCCCGCCGCCCAGCAGCAGCAGCAACCAGCCAATCCGCTCGACGGTCCACATGCGCTGCTGATACTGAAGATCCTGCTCTATTTGCAGATCTCCGACCTGTTGCCAATTTGACATGGCACGCTCCTACGGCAATGTATGACGATGCCTGCTTCACGGTCGTGTTGAATCCGTGCAGGGTCATCAGGAGTGTTGTAGAGGCCGCTGGTAGGCAATAAACGATGCACCGATGGTGCCCACTGCTTCGCTTCTGCTCTCTAGAAAGCGCTAAATAGTAGTTTGAGTGCCAGAGCCGCCCGGCGTCGTTGCCCGTGGCATACAGGCTGCTGCGCCAGGATGGTGGCAAGTGTGAGGATCGGAGACGCCGGTCATCGCATCACAAGAGGGAGGTATCTATGACCGACAAGCAGTGCTCAGAAACGCCCAGCCCGGCAACCGGCCAGGGCAACGATGTGCAGCGCACGCCGACGAGCGGCGGAAGCATGTTGAGGGGCGACCGTCACACCGGGCTGCGAGGCGGAGCCGCGCCGCACGCGCCGACGAGCGGCGAGAGTATGTTGAACCGTGACCGCCATAGTGGGCTGCGAGGCGGAGCCGCGCCGCACGCGCCGACGAGCGGCGAGAGCATGCTGAGCCGCGACCGCCATAGCGGGCTGAAAGGCAGGTCCCAGGCGGGCAGGGCTGACCTGGGCGACGATGTCGAGCGGACGCCGACGAATCGCGGGAGCGGCTTGCGCAAGGGGCGCTACAGCGGTCTGGAAGGCGGCATCGACGCGGGCACCACCGATCTGGGCGATGATGTCGAGCGCACGCCGACGAATCGCGGGAGCGGCTTGAGCGGCGGCTCGAATACGGGATTGGAAGGCGGGATCGATCCGCGCATGACCGATCTGGGCGACGATGTGCAGCGCACGCGCTAGCGCTGGCTGATGGCAGGGCTTGGTAAACAAGTGTCCGAGCTGGCACGCTCCTTGCTGTTAAGGCGAACCTTGTGCGCTGCATCCATTGGCGGCGCGAAGTTAAGTCTGAGAGGAAGGATCTTATGCGACGAAAGTTTATCACGTGGCTGCTGTGTGGCGTCCTGGCGCTGGGCGCGCTGACAGCCTGTGGCGAGGCTACGACCGACACGGGTACCGGCACCGACACGAATAGCGGCGACACAACCGGCACGGGCGGCACCGGCACGACCGGCGGTGATACAGGCGCGTCGCCCTCGGCTTCGCCGTAAGCAGCAGCGCGTGAAGATCCTCGGCGCGTGCGATGATCAACCGGGCGCTCGACGACACGACCGAGTTCCTGACGCATAGTTGGACAATTACCCCTCCTCGTAGCGGTCGAGATGCTCCGCGTCTCGACCGCTTTGGTTGCTATGCGTGTCGCCACAAGCCCGCTCCCCATGCCGTTCGAATGCTGGCCCAGGTTTTGCTTAAACAGCCGCCGTCGATGAGCCACGGCAAGTTGGGCGGCAGCGTTGCTGACCATGAAAGGCTTCGATTATGGAAACGCACGGCATTATCATTCGATCCATTCGTGCCCTGCGCGGGCCGAACCTGCACGCATACATGCCGGTCCTCCAGATCACCTTAGACATCGGGCCGTATGAAGATCGTCCGAGCACATCGTTTGCAGGGTTTGTCGAGCGCCTCACCGATTGGCTACCCGGACTACACAAGCACGAGTGCAGCGTGGGTCGGCCAGGCGGCTTTGTCGAGCGCCTGCGATGTGGGACGTACCTGGCGCATATCTGCGAGCATATCACGCTGGAATTGCAAAACCTGATGGGCTTTAACGTCGCGTTTGGCCGCGCGCGCTGCACGGGCGAGCGCGGCGTGTACGCGGTGGTGATCGCCTACAAGGAAGAAGCGCCCGCCCGCGCAGCCTTTGAAACTGCGCTGCGCCTGACGCTGGCCGCGATGCACGACGAGCCGTTTGATGTGGAATCCGAGCTGGAGAGCCTGCTGGCGCTGGCCGATGTGTATCGTTACGGCCCAAGCACCGCCGCGATCGTCGCGGCGGCGCAGGCGCGTGATATTCCGGTGCTGCGCGTAACGCCAACCCGCAGCCTGGTGCAGCTTGGCTACGGCGTCTATCAGAAGCGCATTCAAGCCTCGGAAACATCCGTTACCAGCTCGATCGCCGTGGATATGTGCCAGGATAAGGCGCTGACCAATCAGATGTTGCGCGCGGTGGGCGTGCCCGTGCCTGAGGGCCGTATCGTAACGTCGGCGGATGACGCCTGGGCTGCCGCAGCCGAGATCGGGCTGCCGGTGGTGGTCAAGCCCGCAGGCGGCAACCAGGGCAAGGGCGTGAGCGTCCACCTGACGACGGAAGCGGAGGTTGGCGCGGCCTATGCGATTGCTCGCCGGTATAGCCACGAGGTCCTGGTCGAGCGCATGATCGTCGGCGACGACTACCGCCTGCTGGTGGTCAACGGCGAGCTGGTGGCGGCGGCGCGGCGCGATCCCGCCGAGGTGGTTGGCGATGGGCACCACACGATCGCGCAGCTTGTCGAGCAGGTCAATCAGGACCCGCGCCGCCGTCCGGGCCATAGCAGCACGCTCACGTGCATCACGCTCGACTCATCGACCGATCTGGTGCTGGCGCAGCAGGGCCTCACCAGCGCGTCGGTGCCGGAGCCGGGGCAGCTCGTCAAGCTGCGCACCAACTGCAACCTCTCGACCGGCGGCACCGCCACGGATGTCACCGACGAGGTGCATCCGAGCAACGCGCGCCTGGCGCGGCTGGCCGCGCAGATCATGGGCCTGGACGTAGCCGGGATCGACGCGCTGTGCCGCGATATTGGCCGTCCGCTGGCCGAGCAAGACGGTGCGATCGTCGAGGTCAACGCCGCTCCCGGCCTGCGCATGCACCTCCACCCGGCGCAGGGACAGCCCCGCGACGTAGGCCGTCCGATCGTCGAGATGCTCTACCCCAACAACGCCCCGTCGCGCATCCCGATCATCGCGGTGACGGGCACCAACGGCAAAACCACCGTCACGCGGCTGATCAGCCACATGTACGAGACGGCGCGCTGGATCGTCGGCATGACCTGCACGGAGGGTACGTTCATCGACAAAGAGCGCATCATCCAGGGCGATTGCTCAGGGCCGAAGAGCGCCAGAGCCGTGCTGCTCCACCCACGGGTTGAGGTTGCGGTCCTCGAAACGGCGCGCGGCGGCATTTTGCGTGAGGGCCTGGCCTTCGATGCGTGCAGCGTAGGCGTTGTCACCAACGTAAGCGCGGATCACCTGGGCCTTGGCGGCATCAACACGATCGAAGAGCTTGCGCGAGTCAAGCAGGTGGTGGTCGAGGCGGTGCGCAACGATGGCGCTGCCGTGCTCAACGCCGACGATCCGCTGGTAGCCGAGATGGCGGCGGCGACCGATGCCGAGGTGATCTACTTCAGCGCCAATCCGCAGCAGCATGTGGTCGCGGCGCATCTGGCCGAGGGCGGACGCGCGGTATTCGTCGATCAGCAGACGATCGTGCTGGCGACCGGCGCTGAGCGGATCGAGCTGATGGAGCTGGAGCGGGTAGCCTTCACGGCAGGCGGCGCGATCTGCTTCCAGGTGCAAAACGCGCTGGCGGCAACGGCGGCGGCCTGGGCGGCGGGGCTTAATCCGGCGCTGATCGCGCGGGCGCTCTCGACCTTCACCACCGATAGCGGCATGGTGCCTGGGCGCTTCAACATCAGCGACGTGCATGGCGTGCAGGTGATCATGGACTACGGCCATAATCCGGCGGCGATCCGCGCGCTGGGCGCGGCGGTGACAGCGCTGGGCCAGCGCAAAACCGTGCTTGCCCTGGCGCTGCCCGGCGACCGGCGCGACGAGGACATTCTGGCATCGGTCGAGGCGACGCTGCCGTTTACCGATCACTATGTACTCTACGAGCTGCGCGACCGGCGCGGGCGGGCCGAGCGCGAGGTGCTTGAGCTGATGCACAGCCATCTGCCCGCCGACGCGGTGTGTACCATCGCGGCGGATCAGCAGGAGGCGCTGCTCGTCGCGTGGCAGCAGCTCCAGCCCGGCGATCGGCTGGTCTTCATCATCGACGAGGTCGAGACGGCGCTGCCGCTGATCCAATCGCTGGCCGAGTCGGTGGCGGCGGATGCGGCCTGCTCCGCGCCGATCAGTGCGGAAGTCGGGGCGTAGCGCGACACACAAGAAAGGCTGTTTCATGCTGACCCTGATCCAAGGCGGCGAAGTTTATACGCCTGAGCCGATCGGCGTCCAGTCGATCCTGCTGGCGGGCGACACGATCCTTAAGATCGGCGAGGTCGACCGAGCGGCGCTGTGCGCGCTGGACGTGCCGATCACGGTGATCGACGCCGCCGGCTGTGCCGTAACGCCCGGCCTGATCGATCCGCACGAGCACCTGCTCGGCGCTGGCGGCGAGGAAGGCTTCGGCAGCCGCATGCCGGAAGTCTCGCTGCATGAGATCGTCTGCTCCGGCATCACCACAGTCGTCGGCTGCCTGGGCACCGACATGACCACGCGGCATCTTAGCTCGCTGCTGGCGAAGACGCACCAGCTAGCGGTCGAGGGCATCAGCGCCTATATGTACACCGGCGGCTATGCCGTGCCGCCCGTAACGCTTACCGGCACCGTGACCAACGACATCATCATGATCGCGAATGTGGTGGGCATCGGCGAGCTGGCAATCTCCGATCCGCGCTGCTCGGAGCCGACGCTGCCTGAGCTGGCGCGGCTGGTGTCGCAGGGCATTACGGGCGGGATGATCGGCGGTAAGGCGGGCGTGACGCACTTCCACATCGGGCCGGGCAAGAAGCGCCTGTCGCTGCTGACGGAGCTGCTCGATCAGCATGAGACGCCGCCGCAGTACCTTTATCCGACGCATATCAACCGCAGTGAGGCGCTGATGGACGAGGCGATTGCCCTGGCGCGGCGCGGCGCGTTCGTCGATCTGGATACGGTTGATGACGACCTCGGCACGTGGCTGGGCTACTACCGCGACCACGACGGCCCGCTGAGCCAGCTTACGCTCTCCTCCGACGCGCATACGGCTAAGGGCAGCCCGCAGAAGCTCTATCGCAATGTGGTGGCCGCAGTGCGCGAGCACGGCTGGTCGCTGGGCGAGATCTTGCCGCTGCTGACACGCAACCCCGCCCGCGCGCTGCACCTCAAGCGCAAGGGCTGCCTGGACGTGGGCCTGGACGCGGATGTGCTGGTCATGCGGCGGAAAACGCTGGAGGTGGTTCACCTGTTCGCGCTCGGACGCCAGATGGTGCGGGATGGGCAGCCCGCCGCGCCGAGCCAGACCGATGATCCGGCGACGGAGTAGCACGTTTCAAGCAAGGAGCATACCGATGCACAATAAACCCAAGGGCGCGCTGATCATCATCGGCGGGCATGAGGATAAAGAAGGCGATCAGGAGATATTGAAGGAAGTCGCGCGGCGGGCGCGGCGTGCTTCGGGCCGCATCGTGGTGGTGACGGTCGCCTCGCAGGAGCCGCAGGAGCTGGCGGATGAGTATCGCGCGGTCTTCTCGGAGCTGGGCGTTAAGCGCGTCGATGTGCTGGATATTCGCACCCGCGACGACGCCTGCGACGAGCGCAACATCGAGAAGCTGGCGGGCGCTCCGGTGGTCTTCTTTACCGGCGGCGATCAACTGCGCATCACCAGCCAGATCGGCGACTCGAAGGTATTTCGGTGCATGCGCGAGATCTATCTCAAGGGCAGCACGATCGTCGGCACCTCGGCGGGAGCAGCCGCGATGCCAGAGACGATGCTCAACGGCGGGCCGAGCGACGAGTCGCCTCGGCTCTCGTCGCTGGTGATGGCTCCCGGCCTCGCGTTTATCAGCGGCGTGGTGATCGACTCGCACTTTGCCGAGCGCGGGCGCATCGGTCGCTTGCTGGGCGTGGTCGCGCAGAATCCGCGTAATCTTGGCATCGGCATCGACGAGGACACCGCGATCATCGTCGAGAGCAACGATTGCTTCCGCGTGATCGGCTCCGGCGCGATCTATGTGCTCGACGGGATGGACGTGAGCTATTCGAGCCTGTCGGAAGAGAATCGCGACAGCGTGATCAGCATCGACAATGTGAGGCTGCATGTCTTGAGCAACGGCGATCACTTCGATCTGACCGAACGCCGCCCGCTACGCGAAGCGCCGAAGAGCGATGTCGCCTCCTGAGCGGCTCGAACGTCGCAGCCGCCGATGCCATGTCGGCGGCTGCGCGTCGACTGGGTACGGCCCGATGCGGCTCACCGTCGCCAGAAGCGGACGATCACATTCGCGACGATCGTCAGCACCAGGCTGATCAGGATCATCGTGCCGATCGGGATAAAGACGGTGACGCCACCGCGCCGATAGACGAGATCGCCCGGCAGCCGCCCGACCGCCACGACGATCAGCCCTGCCACCACCAGCACGATCCCCGCTGCAATCATCCAGCGCCCAATTTCCACGCCCATCATCCACCTCATGCAGAGCAGCACAGCGCTGTGTACCGCTCCTGAATCGATCCGTGTGTGATCTTCTACGCTCCATGCCCGGCGCTTGTTCTTGGCAACATCGTGCGCTTGCGGCTAAACAGGTTTTGTGATAGCCTCAGTACCACTTAATCACCGTAGCGCTTGTCCGTAGTTGCACGCTAACAATCTGGTAGCAGCGGACCTTGCGGCGACACATCGACATCTGCACCGTTCCCCCCCACGATGTTGCAGATCGCCGACAACACTACTCCCCTGATGCCAGATGTTCGCTGGCACGCCGTTTGCGGTATCGGCAGAAGCACATACGTTTGGGCTGCCGTCTCGCCCCGATGTAGCGAGGCGTCAACCTCGTATCTGCCAACTATTCCGCGCACTATGTATCGACGCAAGTCCTCTTGTTTGCGAGATCATAGCGTCGTCGCCGGTGCATTCGGGCGGCAGGCTGTCTGGCTCGCGTATCGCTGTGATACGCTCGGACGTGGTTCGTGTACGGAGAGGAGGGATCGCCCGACAGACGCATGATCCATACCGCCATTTTACCGCAGCGCTCACCCAGACGTAGTCCTGGCGAGGCGCTGATCGACGCTGTTAACAAACCTGTAGGATGAGCTACGAAAGGATGCGACGATGAAGGCGTCTACCTATGGTCGCTGGTGGCAGTTTGTGGCGCTGTTGACGCTGCTGAGCCTGGTGCTGGCCGCCTGCGGCGCGGATACGGGACAGCCCGGCGGAAGCCCGGCGGCGTCGGGCGCGGCGACGACACCCGCAGGCGGCGAAGGAAGCCCGGCGGCGTCGGGCGCGGCGACGACACCCGCAGGCGGCGAACAGGGCGCGGCAGGCAACGGCCCGAAGCTCAACAAAGATGTCTCCGGCGAAATCACCTTCTGGCACTTCTGGGGCTCTCCGGTGCGCCGGAACGCAATCCGGCGGGTAATCGCGATCTGCAATCAGCAGCTTCCGAACATCAAAGTCAGCGAAACCTTCAAGCCCTTCGGCGACATCTGGACCGCTAATATCGCGGCGGTTGCGGCAGGCTCAGGCATGCCCGACGTGATCGTCGAGGATCGTCCGCAGCTTCCGCAGCGTGCCCGCGATCAGGTCGACGAGAACTTGCAGGAGTTGGCGGCGCGCGACGGCATCGACGGCAGCGCGTTCTGGCCCTTCACGTGGAAGCAGACGCTCTACGAGGGCAATACCTACGGCATTCCCTACGAGACGGATGTGCGCGTGCTCTTCTGGAACAAGAACGCCTTCAAAGAGGCCGGCCTCGATCCTGAGAAGCCGCCGACGACCTGGGAAGAGGTCGAGCAGTACGCCGACAAGCTGGACAAGAAGAAAGAAGACGGCTCGTACGAGCGGATTGCCTTCCACCCGCTAATCAAGGCGGGCACCGATACCTTCGGCTACACCAACGGCGTGAACTGGATCAGCGACGACAGCAAGCCGCAGCTTAACACGCCGGAGGCCGTCGAAACCGTCGAGTGGGTCAAGAAGTGGGTCGACCGCTACAGCGGCTGGTCGGAGCTGCAGAAGTTCCGAGGCAGCTTCGCGGCTCCGCCGCAGGACGAGTTCATGTCTGGCCGCGTGGCGATGGTCACGGATATCAACGGCTACACCTCGCAGCTCGACTTCTATCGCCCTCGTCTAACCAATGCCGAGGGCAAGCAAGAAGAGCTGAGCTGGGGCGTCTCGTTCCTGCCCTACAGCAAAGAGCGCAGCTCGACCAGCGGCGGTTTTGCGCTGTCGATCCCGCGCGGCGCTCCGAACAAAGACGCGGCCTGGGAGTTCATCAAGTGCGCAACCAGCCCTGAGGCGCAGGCGTCCTGGGCACGCGATACGTACGCGATGCCCGCGAATCAAGCCGCCGCCAAAGACCCCGTCTTGCTGTCCGATCCGCGCTGGCAGTTCTTTGTCGAGGCGATGAATCATACCTCAGGCGGCAACTATCTGCCGCAATATCCCAACTGGAAGGAGCAGCTTGAGCAGCGCTACGAAAAGATCTGGACGGGCGAGCTTGAGGCGAAGGCCGCCTTAGACGAGGCTCAGCAGGCGGTCGAAGCACAGATGAAGAAGTAGGCGTGGCCGTCTAGGGTGAGGCCGACGGTCGCGAGGCGGTCGCGTCTCACCCGACCCCAAGATCCGAAAGGAGGCTTCGATGGCTCAGGCAATCCAGCAACAGGATGTAGCGCGCCGCAAGTGGATCTTGCGCCCGGCGACCCGCGAGGCGATCACCGGCTGGCTCTTTGCGATGCCCTGGATCATCGGATTTATTGTGTTTACGCTGGGGCCGATGATCTTCTCGCTCTATACCAGTTTTACCCGCTACAATATCACGACGGCTCCGGTCTGGATAGGCATGGAAAACTACCAGGCGCTGTTCGACGATCCGCGCTTCTACATTAGCCTGCGCAATACGTTCTGGCTGGTTGCCGTCAAAATCCCGGTGGTCGTCATCGCGTCGATCTGTATCGCGCTCCTGCTGAACCTGGACCTGCCCGGCGCGCGGGCGTTTCGCGCGATCTTCTACCTGCCGAACGTGCTGGCGGGCGTCGCGGCGATCTTTCTGTGGCGCTGGATTCTGGCACCTGACGGCTTGTTCAATCGCGCGCTGGCGGTGTTCGGTATCTCCGGCCCCGCGTGGTTCTATGATCCGCTCTGGACCAAGCCGGGGATTGTCGTGATGGGCATGTGGTGGATCGGCGGCAATATTCTGATCTATCTCGCCAGTCTCAAAGGCATTCCCGCTCAGCTCTACGAGGCGGCGGCGATCGATGGCGCGACGGGCTGGACCAAAACGCGCTACATCACGCTGCCGATGCTGTCGCCGACGATCTTCTTTCAGGTTGTCACCGGGATCATCGGCGCGTTCCAGATCTTTACGACAGCCTATATCATCGCCGGTCAGGGCAGCGAGGATGTGGGCAAGGGCGGTCCCAGCCAGTCATTGCTGTTCTATGTGCTGTACCTCTACAACCGGGCCTTCGGTAAGTCGGGGCCGGGCGGCTTCCAGATGGGCTATGCCTCGGCGATGGCCTGGATTCTCTTTCTGATTATTTTGGCGATTACGCTGCTTCAGTTGTGGCTGGCCCGCCGCTGGGTCTACTACGAGTCGGAAGGGCAGTAGGAGGACGCTATGGCAGTTGCAGTTGAACAACCCCCACGCGCCGAGGCGCTGCGCAACGAGCGGCGGCGGCCATCGTTCTCGATCGGCGCATTGCTGGCCTGGCTGCTCCTGGCAAGCCTGAGCATTCTGTTCCTGGTGCCGTTCTTCTGGATGCTCTCAACCTCGCTGAAAGATATTCGCGATCTGATGGACACGCGCTGGATACCGCAGCGCATCGCCTGGGAAAATTATCGCGATGCCTTTAGCTTTGGCATGTGGCGGCGCTGGACGCTGAACACGATCATCATCACGGCGGTGGCGATGTTCGGCACGTTGCTCTCGACCTCGCTGGTGGCGTATGCGTTTGCGCGGCTGCGCTGGCCGGGCCGCGATACGCTCTTCTCGCTGGTGCTGGCGACGATGATGCTGCCCGGCATCGTGACGATGATCCCGCAGTTTATTCTGTTCTCGAAGCTGCCCGCGTTCGGCCTCCAGGGCTCGACCTACTGGGTGAATACGTTTCTGCCGCTGACGGTGCCAGCCTTTACCGGCAATGCGTTTTATATCTTCCTGCTGCGGCAATTTATGCGCGGTATCCCGATGGAGCTATCCGAGGCCGCGCGCATCGACGGCGCTTCCGAGATGCGTATCTGGTGGAATATCGTGATGCCGCTGACAAAGCCCGCGCTGGCGGCGATTGCGATTTTCACCTTTCAATTTACCTGGGAAGATTTTGTCGGGCCGCTGCTCTATCTCCAGAGCGAGGAGCTGTACACCTTGCAGCTTGGCCTGCGCCAGTTCGAGTTTGCGTATGGCGGCGCTCCCGCCTGGAACTGGCTGATGGCGGCGAGTCTGGTGGTGATGCTGCCGGTGGTGATCATCTTCTTGCTGTTCCAGCGCTATTTCATCGAGGGTGTGACGCTCACGGGCATGGGCGGAAGGTAGGGAGGACGAAGAACAAAGAACAACAGAACAAAGCACAACAGGACAAAGCACAAGGGCTTAACGCGCTTGCTCCCTGGTTTCCTGGTTTCCTTGTTCCTCCGATAGCGGCACGCGCCTTGCGGTAGCAGCGTGGAGCACAAGCAAGGAGGACCGTCGATGACACAGAGTGATAAGCACGAGGAAACCAGGGCTCCGGCTGGCAAGCCCAGCCAGGCCGAGGGCGAGCGTGACCCCGGCGCGAAGCAGGAGCAGACCGAGACGCCCGGCGGCAAGCCCAGCCAGGCCGAGGGCGACCGCGAGACGGTCGAGCAGACGCTCCGCGATCAGTAGTCGGCGGCGCGATGCCGGCGGCGGTATCATCAGGATCGCAGGGGTGTGCTGCCGTCTGCCCTGGGACGTCTATCACACACCTGGAGCGAGCGGGCCGAGCGTATAACAAAGCCCCTGCCGCTGGCAGGGGCGCTTCGTTGCCGCGAGCCGCTCAGAGCAACTGCATCACGACGCGATCGAGGACCATCGCGCCGAAGAGCAAGGCCAGGTACAGCAGCGAATATTTGTAGAGCTTCCAGGCCGAGCCTGTTCCGGGATCGCGGAACAGGATGTACGCATCGCGCAGGAAGATCGCGCCGAGCACCGCTGCGAAGACAAGGTAGACCGGGCCGGCCAGTCCCAGCGGCGTGAGCACGAGCGTCAGCGCGATCATCAGCAGCGTGTAGAGCAGAATCTGCCATTTTGTCTCGGCCTCGCCGCGCACCACAGGCAGCATCGGGATGCCAGCGCGGGCATACTCCGTCCTGCGCAGCAGCGCCAGCGCCCAGAAGTGCGGCGGTGTCCAGTAGAAGATGATCGCAAAGAGCAGCAGCGCCTCCAGGTCCACGCTGCCGCGCACGGCGGCCCAGCCGACCAGCGGCGGGATCGCGCCCGCAGCGCCGCCGATGACGATGTTCTGGTGCGAGGTCCGTTTGAGCCAGCGAGTGTAGATCAGCACATAGTAGACCGTGCCGAATATCGCCAGGATCGCCGCGAGCAGATTCGCGGCCAGGGCGAGCACGAGAAACGCCAGCGCGTTGAGCGCCAGGCCAAACAGCAGCGCGTTTCTCGCCTGCATCCGGTCGTTTGGAATGGGCCGCTGCTTCGTGCGTGACATAATCGCGTCGACATCGCGATCCATGTACATGTTGATCGCGCCGGCGCCGCCCGCCGCGAGCGCGCCGCCAACCAGCGTCCAGACGATCAGGTTGATAAACGCCAGCGTCGATTGCTGGCCCTGATAGGCGATCAGCATCGGTACCAGTGTCGTCAGCAGCAGCAGCGAAATAATCCGTGGTTTGGTGAGCGTTACATAATCTTTGACGACGCCGCGCCAGCCCAATGCGGTGCTGTTCATCTAGCCTCCCCGACGGTACGTACATCTTCGCGCGTGCCGCGCCGACCGCTTGACAACATGCTCCATTCGGGTGCCAGCCCCGTGAGAACTGCGTGCATATCCGTTGTTGTTCCTTACCAAAACCTTTTTTCCCAGGCGAGACGCCGCCGCTGTGTAGCAGCGTGTAGTATAACGCTAATCGTCAGATAGATACAAGATTCGTCACGGCGCGTAATTCGGTGCTCGTGCCTCAACGTAGCATAGTGAATAATCTCACGATAGTCAACCAGTTCAAGCATGCATCTCACTCCTCGGATCAGCGACGGAGTCGCGGGTCGGCTGTGGAGGCGGGCGAATCTATCGGCAGGAATGGATGGGCGGATCTGACGCTTTGTGCTACCATGTACGGGCAACCTTATGAAGATCCCGGCTTTGTCGCCTGATAACCGCCGATCTCTCGCCAGTTGGTAAAGGAGCAGACCATGAACGCGCCGAATGCCAGGGCCGATCTCCTGGCACGGATCAGATCCGAGCATACCCGCCTCGAAGCGATGCTAGCCAGGCTCAGCGACGATCAGATGATTCAGCCCGCCCTCGATGAAGGCTGGTCCGTCAAGGATCTGCTGGCGCATATCACGTGGTGGGAGCAGCGAATGCTTCAGTTGCTCCAGGCGGCAGCACGCGGCGAAAAGGCACCGGCGCTGCTCCAGCCCGGCGAGGACTGGGATGTTGCGATCGATCGGCTCAACGCGGCAACACTCGCGGCAAGTCGCGATCAGTCCCTTAGCGACGTACGGGACGC